>JAZNDO010000001.1:0-6767 GCA_045588105.1 Christensenellaceae bacterium
ATAATTATTTTACAAAATAATTAAGCGGTTGGAATTTTGCTTGGGCAAAAAATCTCAATCGCAAAGAGGTGGCAAAATGAAAATTTTATTGATTGGCGACAGTATTACCGATATGGGCAGAGGTAGAGATTGCGGCGACGAATCGCCTTGGGCTTTCGGTCAAGGCTATCCTTTTATTCTCAATTCTAAATTCAGCGAAAAAGACCCGTTAAAATATAGCTTTTTAAATCGCGGTATCAGCGGAAACAGAATAGTCGACGTATACGCGAGAATAAAAAGCGATATCTGGAATCTTCAGCCCGACGTAATGAGCGTCTTAATTGGCGTAAATGACGTTTGGCACGAAATCGGGCATCAAAACGGAGTCGAAATCGACAGATTTGAAAAGGTTTACCGTATGCTTATTGAAGACACTAAAAAAGCTCTTCCAAATCTTAAGCTTATGCTTTTAGAGCCGTTCGTTTTAAAGGGTCCGGCTACCGAGGAAAAATACGACCAATTTTTGCAGGTTAAGGAGTACGCAAAAGTCGTTAAAAAATTAGCCGAGGAATACGGGCTTGTGTTCGTTCCTCTCCAGGAGGAATTTGACCGTCAGGCAGAAAAGGTTGGAGCTACCACCCTTTTATACGACGGTGTGCATCCCACGATTGCAGGCTCAACCCTAATTGCTAACGAGTGGGTAAAGGCTTTTGCAACGATAGATAAATAATTATGATAGGTAAAAAAATTACTAAAAGGCTTTTGTTTTCGATAATTGCCGTCGTTTGCGTTTTGCTTTTAACGGTAGTGGGGTATCTCGTCTATTTGCTTGTTGACTACGGAAGATTAGACGATAATCTGCCATTGACTGTTAAAGAGGGCGCGTCTGCGGAGGCTAAAACAAATACAGAATATTCAGTCCTCACGTACAATATCGGCTTTTGCGCTTATCTTCCTGATTTTGGCTTTTTTATGGACGGAGGAAGTGAGTCGAGGGCTAAGTCAAAGCAGTCCGTTTTAGATACCTTAGATAGCGTTAATGAGCTTATAGGCAGACTTAATCCCGATTTTATTATGCTTGAAGAGATTGACGAAAGGGCGACGAGAAGCTATAAGGTAAACCAAAGGGAATATTTTGAAAGCTCCTTTTTATCTTACGACGGCGTATACGCGCAAAACTACGACAGCTCGTATTTGTTCTATCCGATTTTTAAGCCTCACGGTAAATCTAAAGCAGGGATGCTCACCTTTTCTAAATTCAACGTTAAGCAAAATGCTATAAGGCGCAGTCTTCCTATCGAGGACAGCTTAATGAGGTTTTTCGACCTTGACAGGTGTTATTCCGTTGTCAGAGTTGCGGTTGAGGGCGGTAAAGAACTGGTCTTATTTACAGCGCATTTGTCTGCTTACACCTCAGACGGAAAAATTGCCGACGAGCAAATTAAAATGCTGACAAGCGAAATGCAGGCGGAATACGAAAAGGGCAATTACGTAATTTGCGGTGGAGATTTTAACAAGGATTTACTTGGTAACAGTGAGGAAATTTTTGGCAGAAGCGGCGAAGGTCAAACCTGGGCTCAGCCCTTTCCGACTAAATTCTTAGAGGATAAAAATTTGTCGCTCGTCAGCTCCTTAAACGAGCAAAATCCATTGCCGTCTTGCCGTAATGCAGACGGACCGTATAACGGCGAGCAATTTGTGTTGACTGTTGACGGCTTTATCGTGTCAAGCAACGTAACCGTTAATTCTTGTTATATTGCGGACGGAAGCTTTATTTACTCCGACCACAATCCGGTTATGATGAAATTTATACTTACATAAAAATTATTTTATAATAATTGTAAGCCTCGGCGAGAAATTCTCGCCGAGGCTTAGTCGTTGTGCTTTATACGTGATGAACCACCGTTTTTATTGTGGTGATTTGCATTTTATATAGTTTTCTTACTATCGGAAGATAAAGGTGTTTAGCTATGATATATGTATTATTGTGTTTCTTGTCGCTCTGGAGCGAGCGAAGTGAAGAGACAGAGTCTATTTTAAACAAGATTCTATCGTTTTCTATCGAAAACTCCGGCATGACAGTTTCGTTTATTTGCTGAATTCTTCAATAATATCGCAAGCGACCTTTGGGTTTTCAAGTCCGTGAGGGTGATGTCCGCAATCCTTTTTTAAAAAGGTTACTATTACGCCGTCATTTTTCTCGTAGTAGTCTTTAAGTATCATGCCGTTTTCCTCGTAAGGCACGGTCGTGTCGCTATCTCCGCAAACAAGCAAAATAGGTATATCGTGCTTTAACAAAATATCCATTTTGTCAATAGGGTTATCTCTGTAAGATAGCATTTGGCTTTTCGTTCTGCCCGTAATTTGGTAATATTCGGGGTATAAATCGTCCGTCGCGACCCCCATACAGCAAGGACAGCTTAAAAGATTAAGCACGGGTGCGTCAAGATAAAGCATGCTGACAAGCTCGGGATAAAGCGCGGTGGTTTTTACGGCGTAAAGCCCTCCGCAGCTCATGCCTATCATAGCGCACCTTTTATCAAGAGAAAATTCTTCGCTTACGAATTTTATAAATTTACCCTTTCTTTCGAGGTCTATATTTTCTGCCCATCGGTTGTCGTTTTGATTATAGGCAATATGCCAGCCTCTGTTTAAGAGTTCTATCTCGGTACTTGGAAAGGCGTGTACGTATTCGGTCTTTAATGCCCATTTGCCGTTTGGCTTGCACCTTGGCTTTATAACCTGCGCACGGTTTCCCTCAAAGGTAAAGCTTACACCCTCAAATCCGTTCCAATTGGTTGCTTCAAATTTCATAAAACCCTCCTATAAGTCGATTATCAAGCTGTTTACAGCTTTGCAGTTTGGTTTTTTCTATAAGTAGAGGGGGATAGTCCCTCTCTTTTTTTAAAGATTAAGCTAAAGTAGTTTGCAGAAGAAAAGCCGTTCAAAAAGGCGATTTCCTCAAGCCCCTTTTTAGTTGATACGAGCATTTGCTTTGATTTGGTCAGCCTTACGTCAAGCAAAAAATCTATTGGCGATTTACCCACGTATTTTTTAAAATTATAGGTAAGCGTAGGCTTTGGAATAAAAAATAATTTTGATAGACCGTCAAGAGTAATGCTTTCGTCGCAGTGAGTGTTAAGATAGTCTAAAATTTTCAAATAGAGGGGTGGAATCGCATTTTTAAAGCTTGCCTTGGGCTGTTGAACGTCAATACTCAATTTGCTCAGCATCAGAATGAGATATGCAAATACCGCCCTCAATTTTTCATTTGAATTTTTTTGTCCCTTATCCACCTCGTAAGCGTTACTCAAAACGCTTAGCAGCACTTTGCTTTCTTGTGGGGATAGCTTTATAAATTTTAACGAAATACCGTCTAAAATCTGCTTTTCGTAAGAGGTCAGATATTCTATTCCTACGTTTACGTTGTGTCTTTCAAACGATTGCCCCTCGGTTTTGTGTACTGCGTTTGGCGGAACGACGACTAACGTCGGCGAGGTTATCGTGTAGAGAGAATCAGCTAAAAAAAACGAGCGATTGCCCTTTGACAAAAAATATATTTCATAGTGGTCGTGGGAGTGTAGGTCGAGCATTGACCAATCTTCGTCCTTTACAGACCTTTCAAATTCAATAAACGACATAAGCTTCCTTATTAGATATATGTAATTTTATAAAATTTTAACATATTTTGTATTGAAAGTCAATAGCTGATGTGATATTATATAACAAAAGATAATTGCGAGGTAATTTTATGATTAAAATTATGCAATACGGAGAGGGTAACTTTTTAAGGGCGTTTGCAGACCTTTATTTTAACACCTTAAACGAGGAGGGCTTTGGCGAGTATTCCGTTGATATTATCAAGCCTGCGACCTTTGGTAATCTTGATAAATTTGATAGACAAAACAATCGCTACAACGTCGTTTTAAGGGGTGTGGTCGACGGCTGTGTATCAGAGAAGGTTTATCCTGTAAACTGCATTAATCGCGCTATAGACCCATTTTTACATCACGACGAGTATATTTCTATAGCAAAGGACAAGGATTTGAAAATAATCGTTTCAAACACAACCGAGGCAGGAATTTGCTTTAACGCAGGCGATAGCATAGACAGCTTTAAGGAAATAACCTATCCGGCAAAGCTTACTAAGTTTTTATACGAGAGATTTAAGGCAGGGCTTGGCGGAGTTTATCTTATGCCCGTTGAGCTTATAGACAACAATGCTGACGAGCTTAAAAAATGCGTTGATCTTTATATTGACCTCTGGGAGCTTCCAAGCGAATTCAAGGTGTGGAACGACACTCAAAATTTTTACTGTAACACCTTGGTAGACCGTATCGTTTCGGGTTATCCGAGAGACGGGCAAACCAAAAAGCATTTAACGGACGCCGTGGGCTACGAGGATGAGCTGGTAACGATTGGCGAGCCGTTTGGCCTTTGGGCTGTAGAGAAAAAGGGCGATATTGCAAAATATATTAAAGAGGGCGTTCATAACGTTGAGGTAGTGCTCACCGAGGATATAGCGTATTACAAAAAGAGAAAGGTGAGAGTTCTTAACGGCAGTCACACGAATTTAGTTCCCGCAGGCTTGATTTTAGGAGAGACGACCGTTTATGACTGTATGAAAAACCCCTCTCTTTTAGCCTTCGTTCAAAATACATTGAAGGAAGAAATCAACCCCTTTGTTTCTGATGATTTATCTGCTACAGAAGCCTTTGCAAACAGCGTAACCGATAGATTTTTGAATCCGTTTTTAAATCATCAGCTCGTTAGTATTTCTTTAAATTCCATATCTAAATGGAGAGCGAGAAATCTCCCTTCGTTTAAGGATTATTATAAAAAGCACGGAAAAATTCCATGCAATTTAACTGTAGGCTTTTCTTATCTTATGGCTCTGTATTCAAGTGTTAAAAGGAGTGAAAACGGCTATACCGTTGAGCTTAAATCGGGTAAAATAAACTTGCAGGATACGGTAGAATATCTTGAATATTTTGCAAATAATCAACCTATAGGCGAGTTTATGGCAAAAACCGACGTTTGGGGCGAGGATTTGACCGTGTACGACGGCTTTTTACAAGCGGTAGAAGAAAACGTTGAAAAAATCAAAAAGGGAATTTCTTTGATATGAGTAAAATCGTAATAAACGAAAAGGATAGCGTTGCCGTTACCTTAACCGGCGAGGGCAATATTCCCGCAGGGCACAAAATTGCCTTAAAGGATATCAGCCGCGGCGAAAAGATAATTAAATACGGCGAGGTAATCGGCGTTGCAAAAGAGGATATTAAAAAGGGCGATTGGGTGCACGTTCATAACGTAAAATCAAATCTCGACCAAGACGTAGAATATTCTTACGACTTCCACGCCGAAAGCTTTGAAAAAAATCAAGCCACTTTTAAGGGCTACAAGCGTAAAAACGGCAGGGCCGGTATACGAAACGAAATTTATATTATTCCTACGGTCGGCTGCGTAAACGACGTGTGTATGCGTCTTGCAAGGGAGTGTCAGGGCTTAATCGAGGGCAGTATTGACGGTGTGTTTGCTTTAACTCATCAATTTGGATGCTCTCAGCTTGGCGAGGATAATGAAAATATAAAAAATCTTTTATCGTCAATTGCCTTAAATCCCAACGCAACGTTTGTTTTACTCGTTGGCTTGGGATGCGAAAACAACCGTTTAGAAGGAGTTGTCGAATGCTTAAAGCCGTACAACCGTGACAATATTGAATATTTCAACTGTCAAGAGGTTGAAGACGAGCACGCGTACGGCATGCAAATTTTGAAAGGGTTTATCGAAAAAGCAAAGGGCCTCAAGCGTGAGGACGTTGATTTTTCCGAGCTTTGCATTGGTTTGAAATGCGGTGGCAGCGACGGCTATTCGGGGCTTACCGCAAATCCGCTCGTAGGTAAAATTACCGACAGAGTCGTAAGCTTTGGCGGTAGAGCAATACTTACAGAGGTTCCCGAAATGTTCGGCGCAGAGCATCTTTTGATGAATAAATGCAAAAACGCAGACGTTTATAACCGTTACGTTAAGATGATAAAGGACTTTAAGGGCTTCTACACCTCGCAGGGCTTCCCGGTATACGAAAACCCAAGCCCCGGAAATAAGGACGGTGGGATAACGACCTTAGAGGAAAAATCCTTAGGCTGCGTACAAAAGGCAGGTCAGACTCAAATCGTCGACGTGCTTTCGTACGGAGAGCAGGTTAAGGAGCAGGGTGTATCGGTTTTGAACGGCCCGGGTAACGACCTTATCGCGGCGACGGCGCTCGGGGCGAGCGGCTGTCAGATAGTTCTTTTCACTACTGGCAGAGGAACGCCGTTTTCGACCTTCGTTCCAACCCTGAAAATTGCAACCAACGACAGGCTTTCGTCATTTAAAGCAAATTGGATAGATTTTAACGCCTTTTCTATGGACGAGGACGGTCTTTTAAACGTTATATTAAAAACTGTGAACGGAGAATATAAATGTAAAAGCGAGGACGTGAGAGAAATCGCCTTTTACAAAACGGGGGTAACGCTATGAGTTATATAAAAGACAACTTTTTATTAGAGAGTAAAACTGCAGAAAGGCTTTATAATACCTACGCGAAGGACATGCCGATTTTCGACTATCATTGCCACCTTCCCGAAGGACAAATCTTAGCCAATAAGCCGTTTAACGACGTTTTTGAGGTTTGGCTTGGCGGTGACCACTACAAGTGGAGACTTATGAGAAATTACGGCGTAGACGAAGAGCTGATTACCGGCAAGTCGGACAATAAAACGAAGTTTATCGCATACTGCAAA
>JAZNDO010000002.1:0-18366 GCA_045588105.1 Christensenellaceae bacterium
AAGAGCGCGAACAGAAAATTCCACCCCGAGGATACAATCGTTGACGTTGGCGGACATAAATTCGGCGGTAACAATTTCCAGATAATCGCAGGGCCCTGCTCGGTTGAGAGCGAGGAGCAAATCATTGCCGTAGCTAAAGCAGTTAAGGCTTCGGGCGCGAACCTTTTAAGAGGGGGCGCGTTCAAGCCGAGAACCTCACCCTACGCATTCCAAGGGCTTAAGGCAACCGGCTTAGAGCTTTTGAAAAGGGCTAAAGAGGAAACCGGTATGCCTATAGTTACCGAAATTATGTCGGTTGCGCACGTAGACCTTTTCGAGGACGTTGATATGGTGCAAATCGGCGCGAGAAATATGCAAAACTTCGAGCTTTTAAAGGCTGTGGGCAAAATGAATAAGCCCGTGCTTTTAAAGAGAGGTCTTGCAAACACCATTGAAGAGTGGCTTATGAGCGCGGAATATATTATGTCCGAGGGTAACCGTCAGGTGGTTCTTTGCGAAAGAGGTATAAGAACCTTCGAGCCTATGACGAGAAATACTCTCGACCTTTCGGCAATTCCTCTTTTAAAGGAGAAGACGCACCTTCCCGTTATCGTAGACCCAAGCCACGCTTCGGGACTTTCAAGACTTGTAAAGCCTTTGTCTTTGGCTTCGGTCGGCGCAGGTGCGGACGGTCTTATGATAGAGGTGCACAACGACCCGTCAAAGGCTCTTTGCGACGGTGCTCAGTCACTTCGTCCCGAGCAGTTTGACGAGGTTGTAAAGGCTACGGACGTAATGCTTCCGCTTGTAAATAAGGTAAGAGTATAATATGAACGTAGGAATAGTAGGTCTTGGGCTTATAGGCGCAAGCTTTGGCAAAAGCCTAAAAAAACTGACCGATAACAAGGTTTTCGGCTATGATATAAATCCCGACGTTCTGTTAAAGGCAGAGCTTGTCGGCGCTATGGACGAGGCGCTGAGCGACAAAAATCTGCCGACCTTAGACGTTCTTATAATTTCGGTATATCCGAGGTCGTTTAAGGAGGTTGCAAAGGAGTATTTGCCCAAGATGAAGGACGGGGCTGTGCTTATGGACTTTTGCGGAATAAAGAGGGGTATTGAGGAGGATATGAGGGAGCTTTCCGAAATTTATCCAAACGTATCCTTCGTTGGCGCGCACCCTATGGCAGGCAGGGAGTTTTCGGGAATAGAGAGGTCGATTTCGACCTTGTTTGAAAAAGCGACGTGTGTTGTAGTACCCGTAAAAACGGATATCTTTACATTGGAAAGGGTAAGGGATTTGTTTTTATCCGTAGGCTTTTCAGAGGCTGTTTTTTCAACCTCGTACCGCCACGACGAGATTATTGCGTTCACCTCTCAGCTTTGTCACATAGTTTCCAACGCCTTTATAAAAAGCCCTATGGCAAGCAGTCACTTCGGCTTTTCGGCAGGCAGCTACCGCGACCTGACGAGGGTTGCAAGGCTTAATCCGACCATGTGGACGGAGCTTATGATGGATAACAGAGATTTGCTGAAAACCGAGCTTGACGGACTTATAGCCAGACTTTTGGAGTATTCGGACGCCTTGGGAAGGGGCGATGAGCAAAGGCTCTTCGGGCTTTTGAAAGAGGGTAGCGACTTAAAGATTTCTATAGATAAGGGTAAGGTCAGATGAGAGTTTTATCGGTAAAGGCGCATGCAAGAGAATATGAAATCGTTATAGAAAAGGATTTTTCTTTGCTTGGCGAAAGTGTTAAAAAAGTGTTTCACGGTAAACTTTTAGCCGTTTACGACCAAAACACTCACCCCCTTTTCTCAAGCGAGATAAAAAAACAGCTTTCATACTTTGAGCTTTTAGAGGTTGTTCTTCCTTCGGGGGAGGATACTAAAAGCGTGCAAAATTATACTGAGCTTCTATCGGTTTTGGCAGAGAATAATTTTACGAGAGGGGACGGTGTTTTAGCCGTTGGCGGCGGAGTGATAGGCGACCTTTGTGGGTTTGTCGCGGCTACTTATATGCGAGGTATTACCTATCTTGCTTGCCCGACCACTCTTTTATCGTGCGTTGATTCCTCTATCGGCGGAAAAACCGCAGTAAATCTTCCCGAAGGAAAGAATTTGGTGGGCGCGTTTTATGCGCCTTCACTCGTTTATATTTCTACGTCCTCGCTCAAAACTCTTCCTCAAAGAGAAATAGAGTGCGGATTTGGCGAGGTTGTAAAATACGCCTTTTTAGACGGCGAAATTACTTTTGAGGATATTAAAAGGGGCGACTTGGAGGATATTATTCTAAAGTGCCTTAAAATCAAGAGAAAATACGTTGAGTGCGACGAGTTCGATAGGGGCGAAAGGGCTAAATTAAACCTTGGTCATACGGTTGGCCACGCGGTTGAAAATCTTTCGCATTACGCCTACTCGCACGGTCTTTGCGTTGCTAAGGGTATTGGCAAAATCATAGACATTTCCTGCAAATATTACGGCTTGAGCCAAGAGAAAAGAAGTGAGCTTAAGGCTTTGTTAAACAGCGCTAAATTCGACCTTTCGATTGACTTTAACGCAGAAGAGCTGCTCAGTAAAATTAAAATAGATAAAAAGGCAGAGGATGGGGCTGTAAGCCTTATTCTTATAAGAGATATTGCAAAAGCAGAGGTTGTAAAAATGCCTCTTGAAAAACTTGTGGAGCTTATCTGATGGTAGTAAAAATCAGTCCTTTTATTGCGAGTGGAGAAATAGTTGCGCCGCCGTCTAAATCGGTTGCGCACAGACTTTTAATCGCCTCGGCTTTAAAAAAGGGAAAAACGGTTATAAAGAACGTTGGCAATTCTGCCGACGTAATAGCAACCTGCAGCTGTCTTAACCGTCTTGGCGCGCGCGTCGTATTAAACGAGGGTGACGCAACCGTCGAGGGGATAAAGGATATAAAAAAGGGTTGCTTTTTAGACTGCAACGAAAGCGGCTCAACGCTTAGATTCTTGCTGTCCGTAAGCTGTGCGCTTGGGGCAAATTCGACCTTTACGGGCAGTCAAAAGCTTATGTCCCGACCTAACGAGGCTCTTTTAAGCGAGTTGCAAAATCACGGAATCAGGGTTGATAAATGGAATTTAAAGGGAAATCTTATCGGCGGTAAGTTTGAAATAGACGCGTCGATAAGCTCGCAATATATAACCGGACTTTTACTTGCTTTGCCTATTTTAAAAGAGGACAGCGAGATTGTTTTGCAAGGAAAGGTGGTTAGTAAGGACTATATAAATATTACCCTTTCGGTGCTTGACAAATCGGGAATAAAATATAAAAAGTCGGGCAATAGCATCGTTATTAAAGGAAATCAAGAATATTTACTCCCCGACGAGGTCGTTTGTGAGGGCGACTGGTCGGGCGCATCCTTCCCTCTCGTTTTGGGCGCGATAGGCGGCGAGACTACCGTTAAGGGGTTGGACGTCAATTCCTATCAAGGCGACAAGGCTATACTTTCCGTGCTTGAAAAGGCAGGCGCTGAGGTTGTAGCAGACGGCGATTTGATTACTGTCAGAAAAAGAGAGCTGAAGGCGTTTGAGCAGGATTTTGAGAATATTCCCGACCTCGCTCCGATATGCTCCGTTTTATCGGGCGTATGCGAGGGGCAAAGCATTTTTACAGGAATAGAGAGATTAAAAATCAAAGAGAGCGACAGAGTAAAAACGACTCTTGCCGTACTTCACAGCGCAAGCATTGAAGCAAGAGAGGAGGACGGTAAAATTATTATTCGCGGGGGCAAGCCGACTGGCGGTATATTCGACGGCGCAAACGACCATAGAATAGTTATGTCATCCGCCGTTATCGCCTCTGTCGCGAGCGGTCAAAGCATAATAAACGGCAGTGAGGCAATAGTCAAGTCTTACCCCGAATTTTTCAAGGACTATAAAAAGCTTGGAGGAAACGTCGATGTCTTCGTATAATGGCGAAAAACTTAATATCGAGATATACGGCACCTCGCACGCAGATAAAATAGGGGCAAGAGTAAAGGGCTTTCCGCGTTTAAGGGTTGATTTTGACAACGTCACTTCAGTAATGAAAAGACGCTCTCCGTCAAGTGGGGTTTTCTCAACGAAAAGAAGAGAGTCCGACGAGCCTATTTTTGAAAAAGGACTTGATAACGGTGTTATAGACGGAGATTTTGAGGTTGTTATATACAATAAGGACGTAAAAAGCAGCGATTACAATTCCCTATACGCAAGACCCAGACCGTCGCACGCCGACTATTGCAGATATTTAAAGGACGGCGAAAAGGACTACCGTGGAGGTGGCGAGTTTTCGGCAAGACTGACTGCTCCGCTTTGCGTAGTCGGAGCTTTGGCAAAGCAATACCTTTTTGAAAAATACGGCGTAGAGATTTTAGCCTACCTTTCTCAGGTCGGCGGTGCTAAAGGTAAATCGTATAAAGACGGCTTACCGAGTCAAGAGGAAATTAAAAACACCCACGGCAAATTTCCTGCTGTTTCAAATTCCGACGAAATGCTCGGCGAGATTGAAAAATATGCGAGAGAGGGCAATTCGGTAGGCGGAATAGTAGAGTGCGCGGTATATAATATGCCAACGGCGATAGGTGGTAGCCTTTTCGAGGGCTTAGAGGGTAAAATTTCCAATATAGTTTACTCTATTCCTGCGGCAAAAGGGGTTGAGTTTGGTTTAGGCTTCGACCTTTCCGGTATGGTAGGAAGCGAGGCTAACGACCCTCTTATGATAGATGACGGAAAAATAAAGATAATCACCAACAATGCAGGCGGTATAAACGGCGGTATTTCTAACGGAAATCCCATTACCTTAAGGGTCGGCTTCAGGCCTACTCCGTCTATAAGCGTTCCTCAGCAGACGGTAGACCTTGAAAGTATGCAAAGCGTTCAGATAAGAATTGAGGGCAGACACGATTCCTGCGTCGCGGTAAGAGCAGTGCCGGTGGTCGAGAGCGCCGTAGCGATAGCTGTTTTAGACGCAATTTTAAAGGAGAAAAATCAATGAGCTTAGACGAGTTGAGAAAGCAAATAGACGAAATAGACGATAAAATATCCGATTTATACGTAAAGCGTATGGAGATTTGCAAGCAAATCGGTATTGAGAAGGCAAATCAAGGCTCTTCGGTAAACGTTGCGGAAAGAGAAAAGGCGGTAATAAACAGAATTACCGCGGATAAACCCGACGAGATGAAGAGATATTTAAAGCTTTTATACGATACGGTATTTTTTCAAAGTAAAAACTATCAAGGCAAATTCGTTAAGGCTAAATCGGATACGGTAAACGCCCTCAGAGATATTTTAAGGGCTGAAAGGCAAAGCTTTCCGATATCGGCAACCGTTGCGTGTCAGGGTGTAAACGGCGCGTATTCGGGCGAGGCTGCCGAAAAGCTCTTCGATATAAGCGACGTTTCCTATTTCAAGACCTTCGAGGGAGTATTTAACGCAGTTGACAAAGGGCTTTGCGAGTACGGCGTGCTTCCTATTGAAAACAGTAACGCAGGCTCGGTTTCGCAGGTTTACGACCTTATGAGAAAGTATAATTTCTATATCGTAAAAAGCGTAAGAGTACAAATAAGCCACGCCTTATGCGCTAAAAAGGGTGTAAAGCTCAGCGAGATAAAAACCGTTTATTCGCACGGACAGGCTTTAATGCAATGCGCGGAGCATTTAAAGAATTTGGGAGTAAAGACTATCGAGGTTGAAAATACCGCAGTCGCTGCAAAAATGGTTGCGGAAAGCGATGACAGAAGCGTAGGCGCGATATGCTCGGACAATTGCGCAGACATATACAACCTTTGCGCTTTAGAGCGTGCAATGCAGGATAACGGCAATAACTTTACGAGATTTATTTGCATATCTAAAAACCTGAAGGTTTTTAAGGGCGCAGACAAAATCAGCGTTATGACGAGCTTGGCAAACAAGTCGGGCAGCTTGAATAAAATGCTCAGCCGCTTTTCCGCGCTTGGACTTAACCTTACAAAGCTTGAATCAAGACCTATCGCAAACAGTCAGTTTGAGTTTATGTTCTATTTCGACTTTGAGGGAGATATAGAGTCAGACGACGTATTAAATCTTTTAGGCGAGCTTGAAAACAGCTCCGATAAATTCGTATTTTTGGGAAGCTATAAAGAGACGGTTTAATGAAATATTGCTTAATCGGTGAAAAATTAGGGCACAGTTATTCAAAGGTAATCCATAATTTGCAAGGGCTTGATTACTCCCTCGTTGAGGTTGAAAAAGGCAAGCTTTGCGAGTTTCTAAAGGAAGATTACGCCGGGTTTAACGTTACTATTCCCTACAAAAAGGATATAATACCTCTTTTGGACGAGGTAGAAGAGTCTGCTAAGCAAATCGGGGCTGTAAATACCGTTTTGGTAAAAAACGGTAGGCGATACGGCTATAATACCGACGTTTTTGGTATGGAATTTGCTTTAAAAAGAGCTAAAATAGAGCTTGCAGAGAAGCGAGTAATGATTCTCGGCACGGGCGGAACCTCGCTTACGGCAACTGCGGTTTGCAAAAGGGCAGGGGCAAGGGAGATAATATACGTTTCCCGTAGCGGCGAGGTAAACTACCGAAATTGCTACGCTGAAGAGGTTGACGTCATTATAAACACAACCCCAGTCGGTATGTTTCCGAATATGGACGAAAGCCCTGTTGATTTGCAAAAATTTAAAGGTCTTGAGGGGGTTTTCGACTGCATTTATAACCCAATCAGAACGAATCTGATTTTACAAGCCGAGGGGCTTGGGTTAAAATGCTCGGGCGGACTGCCGATGCTCATAGGTCAAGGACTTAAGGCGGAGGAGATTTGGCTTGATACGGTTATTGAGGAAGGCCGCTACGAGGAGGTCTTAAAAAGCGTAGAAAATCAAAAGATAAATATCGTGCTAATCGGTATGCCGTCTTGCGGTAAAACCACCGTTGCCAAGCTTTTAAGCAAAAAGACGGGCAAGGAGGCTGTCGATACCGACGAGTTGGTTTTGCTTAGAGAGGGCAAAACGCCTGCCGTGCTTATAGAGCAGCTTGGCGAAAGCTGTTTCAGGGATAGAGAAGGACTTGCCGTAAAAGAGGCAAGTCAAAAAAACGGCGTTATAATTGCTACGGGTGGCGGCGCTGTTTTAAGGGAGCAAAACGTCAAAGAATTGAAGAGAAACGGCGTGCTTATTTATCTTGAAAGGAATATAAGCAAGCTGATAGACGACGGCAGACCTTTATCAAAAAATGGGGCTATAAGTCGATTATTTGAGCAAAGAAAGCCTATATACGAGGGTGTTTGCGATAAAAAGGTGTCAAACGACGGAGATATAGAGCGTACTGTAGAGGAGATTTTGAGCTTATGAAAATTCTCGTAATAAACGGAGTAAACCTTAATATGGTGGGTATTCGCGAGCCTGAGCTTTACGGCAAGAAGGATTTTAAAGCGCTTGTAAAAGACGTTACGGAAGAGGGGAAAAGACTTGGAATCAAGGTCACTCATTTTCAGTCTAACAGCGAGGGCGATATTTGTACGAAAATCCAAAAGGCGTACGATAAGTATGACGGTATAGTAATAAATGCAGGGGCGTATACTCACACGAGCGTTGCAATTTTAGACGCGCTGAAGGCGGTGGGTATTCCTACCGTTGAGGTGCATTTGACCGATATTTATTCGCGAGAAGAATTCAGGCGCTTCAGCTATATAAGTCTTTACGCAGAAAAGGTCATTGCAGGCAAGGGCTTCGATGGCTACAAAGAGGCGTTGCGGTATTTTATAGATAAAGGTAATTGTTAAGCTATACAAAAAAGCAAGCGAAAATTTTCGCTTGCTTTTTTAATGCGCTTATGTTTGTTTTTTAACAAGTCATACGAGTTTGTCTAAAAATATAAGAGGAGAGTACCGTTACGTTGTCAAAAATCCCACTTGGGAATAAAGCTTTCGCTTGCAGAGCCTAATTCTTGAGCAAAATAATCGGTTATATCAAGCGATAATAAATGCTCGTAAACCCTGTCGTATTCACGCTTGGTAATAGGACGCTTAAGCTCGGGGTAGAGGTGGCAATCGCCAAAGGGTGTGTATTGCCCCATAAGTGAAACGAACGCTCCGTTTTGCTTATTTTGGGCGAACCAATCTAAAAGCTTTTTGCTGTCTTTAACACCGAGAGGCATTATCATATGTCTTACGATAACTCCTTGCTTTAAGAGTCCGTCCTCGCCAAAGACGGTTTTTTTAGAGCTCATCATAAAGGATAAAGCCTTTGTCGCGACCTCAAAATAGTCCTCTCTTCCCGTGTATCTTTTCGCAAGCTCGGGAGAGAAAAATTTAAGGTCGGGCAGATAAACGTCCACGTATGGGTCGATTATCTTTAAGATTTCAACTTTTTCATAAGAATGAGTATTATAGACGACCGGTATTTTGGGGCGGTAAATTTCAAACGCCTTTACAATCTCTGTAGCAAAGTGCGCAGGGGTAACGAGGTTTATATTGTGCGCGCCCATATCCTCAAGCTCTTTAAAAATATTTGCAAGCTCTAAAGGGGTAATTTCTTTTCCTGTTTCAGAGCGAGAAAGCTCGTAGTTTTGGCAAAATACGCACTTTAGACTGCAACCGCAAAAGAACACCGTTCCCGAGCCGTTTGTTCCGCTGATTGGCGGCTCTTCAAAGGTGTGAAGGTAATACTTTGCTATCTTTATTCGGTCGGATTGCCCGCAGTATCCGACGCTTGTTTTTCTGTTTGCTCCGCATTCAATGGGGCAAATCTTACAGTTCGCGCTCATAATAATATTTTAACATTATATTTTAAGATTGACAAACGTTTTTTTATAGTATATAATATTTAGGCGATAAACGACCACAAATCTTATTCGCAAAAGGATTTTATTATGAACAAGTTTTTTACAAGTGAAAGTGTTACAGAGGGACATCCCGATAAAATTTGCGACCAGATTTCCGACGCGGTGCTCGACGCCATTTTGGCAAAGGACCCAAACGCAAGAGTTGCTTGCGAGACCTCGGTAACGACCGGTCTCGTTCTCGTAATGGGCGAGATTACGACCGACTGCTACGTTGATATTCAGACGGTTGCGAGAGAAACCGTTAGAGAAATCGGTTACGACAGAGCAAAATACGGCTTTGACTGCGACACTTGCGCGGTGCTTACTGCTATACACGAGCAAAGCGCCGATATAGCGCTCGGCGTAGACAGCTCTGTTGAGCATAGAGAAAGCGGTGACGAGGCTGACCTTCACGGCGCAGGCGACCAGGGTATGATGTTCGGCTACGCTTGTAACGAAACCGAGGAATATATGCCTATGGCGATAACCCTTTCCCATAAGCTTACGAGAAGGCTCACCGAGGTCAGAAAAAACGGAACACTTCCTTATCTTCGTCCGGACGGAAAGAGCCAGGTTACCGTTGAATATGAAAACGGCAAGGTCAAGAGAATTGACACCGTAGTCGTATCTACTCAGCACAGCGAGGCTGTTACCACCGAAAAGCTCAGAGAGGATATAAAAAGAGAGGTTATTTTAGCTTGTCTTCCCAAAGAGCTCGTTGACGGCAATACCAAATATTTCATCAATCCGACAGGCAGATTTGAAATAGGCGGACCTCACGGCGACAGCGGCTTGACGGGCAGAAAAATTATCGTTGACACTTACGGCGGAAGCTGCCCTCACGGCGGCGGCGCGTTCAGCGGAAAGGACCCGACTAAGGTCGACAGAAGCGCTGCGTACATGGCAAGATATATCTGTAAAAACGTAGTTGCCGCAGGGCTTGCGGACGAGTGTACCTTAGAGGTTGCATACGCAATCGGCGTTGCTAAGCCCGTTTCTCTCTTCGTAAATACCAAGGGTACGGGCAAGCTTTCGGACGAGGCTATTGCCGAAATTATTTCAAAGGAATTTGACCTCCGCCCGTATTCGATTATCAAAACTCTTGATTTAAGAAGACCTATCTATAAGCAAACTGCAGCTTACGGCCACTTTGGAAGAAGCGAATTCCCATGGGAGCGCTTGGACCGTGTTGAAGACTTAAAGGCTTATTTGCCTCGCTAAAGTGCGTTTATTGCTTTAAAGTCTAAACCGCGACGACCGCAAAGGGCTATCGCGCCTTAGTCTTTAAATCGAGCCTTTTTTAGCTTGCAGCTAACCCTTTAACGGCGCCTTAATTTGGTGTGTATAATCACAATAATTAACTTATAGCCGCATATTTTATTAAAATTAATCCTCTTTGGGTATGTATTTTTATTTAAAGGAATACATATAAAAAGAGGATTTTTTTATGACTTTTTTAGAAGACGCGCTATCTCTGCTTGGCTTGAAGCAGGAATTGACTCCCTACCCCTATCGCATTACGCTTTTCGGTAAATGCGGCGGAATTATCGAGGGAGTTAAGGCGATAACCCTTTATTCGGAATCGAGAATAGAAATTTCGGTTAAGAGCGCAACCGTCGTCGTGGTTGGCGACGGCTTAAAGATAAAATCTTACGACCAAAGTCAAGCGGTAATCGTTGGGAAAATTACGGGGGTATGCACGGCGTGAAAAGGGGTGTGCTGTTTTTAAAATGCCAAATTTCGGATGTGGACAGTTTTTCTTTGGTAGAAAAACTGCATAAAAAGGGTGTTTTTGTTTGCGATATTACTTTTTTCGAGCAAAAGGTAGTTTTTTCAATAGATTTTGCAGACCGCAAAAAACTTTTTGCAATTTCCCGTAATATGTGTTATAATATACGTATACTTAAATATTATGGGAAGGTGTCTTTACTCAAAAAAGCCTTTTCAAGGCTTGGGCTCGTGGCTTGCTTTTTAATTTTCCTCGTTTTAGCAATGGCCTTTGACGGATGGATAAGTAAAATTTCTTACGAGGGTGACGGTGAATACTTTGCCCCTCAAATCAGCTTGATTTTAGAGGAAGAGGGTATAAAAGAGGGGGCGCTTTTAAAGGCAGACCTTGACAAAACAGAGAGCTGTCTTTTGCGGTCGGTAGAAGGAATTTCGTACGTCTCATTAAAAAAATCGGGAAGAATACTTACGGTTGAGGCTTATCGGGCAGAGCAAAATAGAGAGGTCATAGACTATCAAAAGTCCCAAATCATCTCGCCGATAAGCGGTAAGGTCTGCGCCGTAAACGTTTTAAGCGGAACTCCCTGCGTAAGCGTTGGGGACGAGGTGAAGAAGGGCGACGTTTTAATAGACGGTTATTTTTCAGACGGTGAAAAGACAATTGAGACCTACGCGCTTGGCGAGGTTGAGATAGAGGTTGAGTACGCGTTCGGCTATCAAAGCTTTACAAGCGGAGAGAGGTATAAAAACAGAGCGCTTTTGCTCGCAAGAGAGAGCTTGGGCGAGCAAAATATTACCAAAAGCCAAATAAAAGAGCAAATGAAGGACGGTAAAATCTTTTACACGGTTACCCTTTATTACGTGGTGACGGTCAGTTAAATATTGGAGGATAAATTGGCGGAATTAACTGTATTTGCCGATATCGGCAGCTTGGAAAATCTCTCTAAGCTATTGGGAGTTTTCGATGAAAATTTAAATATAATAGCAAGGGAAACGGGTGTTCTTGCTTACGTTGACGGAACCGGCATCCGTCTTTCGGGCGATGAGCAGCAGGTCGTTTTGGCCGAGACCGTTATTTCTAAGCTTGCTTCGATTATCAAATCGGGCGAGCCCTTGGACAAGTCCAGAATTATCTATTGCATAGAGCTTGCCAAGGAGGGCAACGCCGAGGGAATAGAGAAGGTAATGTCCGGCGTTATTGCAATAACGCACAAGGGCAAGCAAATCAAGTGTAAGACGGTGGGACAGAAGAAATACGTAGACGCCATTAAGAAAAATACCGTGGTTTTCGGTGTCGGGCCTGCAGGTACGGGCAAGACGTATCTTGCCGTTGCGATGGCTGTATCCGCGTTTAAGAATAAAGAGGTGGAAAAGATAATTTTAACGAGACCTGCTGTTGAGGCAGGTGAAAAATTAGGCTTTTTGCCGGGCGACCTGCAGACAAAGGTAGACCCGTATCTCAGACCCTTATACGACGCGCTGCAGGAAATGCTGGGGCTTGATAGCTACATCAAGCTTATGGAAAGAGGCGTTATCGAAATTGCCCCCTTGGCTTATATGAGAGGCAGAACGCTTTCCAATGCGTTTATTATCTTAGACGAGGCGCAAAACACCACTAAAGAGCAAATGAAAATGTTCTTAACGCGTATGGGTGACGGAAGCAAGATGGTAGTTACCGGTGACCTTACTCAAATAGACCTTCCCGACGGAAAGAAAAGCGGCTTAAAGCACGCGACCGATATTTTGAAAAATATCGAGGGTATAGAAAGCATATTCTTAACGGCTAAAGACGTAGTTCGCCACGCTCTCGTTATGGAAATAATTAAGGCGTACACAAAATATGAAGAAAGGCTTAATTTGACCTCGGGCAAATCTAAGTCGGAGACGAAAAATGGATAATGAAAAGAAAAACAATCAATGGGAATTGTCCGATTACGTAAGAACGGTAAGCTGGTTTGCTTTGCATACCTTAATTTTCGTTCTCGGCTTTATTGCAATTCTTTACGTCAACTCTGAGTGTGACGTAAGCGTGCTTAAAGCGTACGTAACGAGCGAGGGAACGGTTAAAAATCTCATATACCTCGTAATAGCTATGTGTCTTGTTTCTGTGGGCGTATATTTGTATTTTTATCACGAAAACAAGGCGTTTATTAAAGAGACGAAAAACATAAACCTCGTGTTTTTAATTTTAGAAATTTGCATAGCTATTATGTTCGGCATGGGCAAGTATATGATTTACGCACGTCCGTTTGCGCTTTGCGCGCTTTTGTCCTTACTGCTTATAGAAAAGCGCACCGCAATATTTATGAATACCGTTTCGTGCTTTTTGATTTTTATGATAGACGCGTTTTTGTCTATTAAGGTAATAGAAGGGCACACCCTTTATTCATCCTTGCTTATCGGCTTTTCCACGAGTATTTTAGCTATTTATTTAGTTGCCGGTATAAGCTCAAGATTAAAGGTTTTCCTGATGGGATTCGTAATTTCGCTTCCCATTATGGTTTGTACGCTGTGCCTGGAAATTTCTTCAATAAGGAATAATACCATACCTCTTCTTACGGCAGGCTTTACTTCCGGTATGACGTCGGTTATAGGGCTTATGGCAATTCTTCCTATTTTAGAAAAGCTTTTTAACAGAGTTACCGTTTATAAGCTCTACGAGCTTACCGACCATAAAGCGACTCTGCTTCAAAAGCTTAACGAGCAAGCGCCCGGAACGTTTAATCACTGCTTGGTAGTGTCTACGCTTGCAGAGTCCTGCGCGTCTGCTATAGGCGAGGACCCATTGCTTGCGAGAGCTTGCGCTTATTATCACGATATAGGAAAAATAAAAAATCCCGAATATTTCACCGAAAATCAAAGTGGGTACAATCCTCACAGCGAAATAACCCCCGAGCTTTCGGTCGATATAATTCGCTCGCACGCAACCGACGGCGCTCAAATTATAAAAGAGCATAAGCTGCCGTCTGTTTTAAGCGACGTTGCAGAGCAGCATCACGGCACGCTGCATATAAGGTACTTCTATATGCAGGCAAGTAAATTTTCAGAGGAAACCTTGCCTTTAAAGGATTTCGCGTATAAGGGTCCCCGTCCTCAAACCAAAATCGCCGCGATTATAATGCTTGCCGACGCCTGCGAGGCAAAGGCGAGGTCGCTTCCCGTCCGTTCGCACGCTAAGGTTGACGAGGCGGTAAGGGAAATTATAGAAGAGAGAATGGACTTTGAGCAATTCCACGAATGCGACCTTACGATGAAGGATTTAGACGTTATAAGAAAAACTCTCACAAACGCTTTGGCTGGCGTTCACCACGACAGAGTTGAATATCCAAAGCTTAAAATAGGCGGAAATAAATACGAATAATGAACACTTTAAAGATAATTTGCGAAGAAACAGAGGGTGAACAGTTTAACCTTCAAAGAGTCGCCGACGAGGCTTATAGGTCGCTCGGTCAAAAGGAAGAGCTTTTGATTGAAATTGCTTTCGTTTCGGAAGAGGAAATACGAGAGCTTAACCGTGAGCAAAGAAATATTGACAGGGTTACCGACGTTTTGTCCTTTCCGTACCTTGACGGAATCAGAGGAGAAATTCTGACCTCTGAGCATTTTGGCGATGAAAAAGAGGATGAGGGCTTTTTATTGGGCTCGGTGTGTATTTGTATGCAAAGGGCGAAGGAGCAAGCGACAGAGTACGGACATTCGTTAGAAAGAGAGGTTTGTTATCTTGCTCTGCACGGAATTCTGCATTGCTTTGGTTACGACCATATTGAAAAGGCAGACGAGGAGGAAATGACCTCCTTGGCAGAAAAAATCATGGCTAAGCTAAACTTGAAGAGGAATTAAAATGAGAACGGGAACAGTAGCAGTTGTAGGCAGGGCAAATGCAGGCAAATCAACTCTTGTAAACGTTTTGGTCGGCGAAAAGGTTGCAATCGTTTCTCCTAAGCCACAGACGACGAGAGACAGAATTTACGGCGTTTTAACCACGGACGATTATCAGGTGGTTTTTGAAGATACGCCGGGTATATATAAGGCGCAGACGACTCTCAATTCGCGCATGCAAAGGGCGGCGGAAAATACGGCAAAGGAAACCGACGTTATACTTTTCGTCGTTGACGGACACACTGGCTTAAAAGAGGAAGATTTAAATTTGGCGACCAGATTTTCCAAAATAGGCGTGCCAATGATAGTGGCGTTTACAAAAACCGATATTATGCCCAAGGAGAATATTCCCGAAGAGCTTGTCAAATTGGCTCAGATAGAGGGTATTGACGAAATAGTGCCGGTATCGGCAAGAAAGGGCAGAAACGTAAAGGAGCTTTTAAACGTAATACTTAAGTATTTGCCCGAGGGCGACTACGTTTTCAATCCCGACGCTATATCGGACAAGTCCGAAAGGTTTATGATAGCAGAGATAATGCGTGAGAAAATTCTTCTCAAATACGATAGGGAAATACCTCACGGCATAGCAATAACTATAAACGAGTTTTCAAGAAGAAAGAACGGAATTTACGATATAAATTTAGACATAGTTTGCGAAAAAGAAAACCACAAAGCCATACTTATTGGTAAACAAGGCAAAGCCTTAAAAGAAGTTTCTTCTTTTGCACGTGAAGCTATGGAAAAGTTTTTAGATGCAAAGGTTTTTTTAACCACGTACGTAAAGGTTAAAGAAAATTGGAGGGATAAGCCGAATTTGTTGCGTGAATACGGCTATTCTGAAGATTAAAGGATTATATACTTCGCTACCCATCGTTTCTACTTTATCGCCAAGACTTTGGTGACCAAAAAGGTCTACCAAACCCTTGTCAATAAAATGAGCCTCGGTTAGCTCGCATCTAAACCTTTAATCACAAGGTTTATCAAGGCGCTTGTCTTGCTCGCTTCTCCGTCCTCAGAAGATTAAAAGCTTATTGAAATGTTATTAACTCAAAGGAGGTTAATATGAAAAACGCGGTCGATATATCTTTGCGTAAGGTGCGCATGCAAAAAGCTATAAAAAAACTGATTTTTTTGACTATATGTGTGGCGATTGTCGTAGCAATAGTAATTTATAGGATAGACGTTAATAGGAGGGGTTTTTGTACTCTTAAATTGAACGAAGAAAAAACTGCATACACAGTAGTTGGCGCAAAGGAAAAAAAGGAGATAGAAATTCCTGGCGAATATAAAGGCTTACCTGTTACGGAGATAAATGCAAAAGCTTTTTCTTCTCACGACGGTCTTGAAAAGATTACGATACCCGATAGTATAAGCTATATAGGCTCGGAGGCGTTTGGCAATACTCTTAAATTAACGGACGTAGTCATCGGCAACGGTATCAAGGCTTTGGGGAAAGAAGTTTTTTACAATTCTGGAATTTCAAGAAATGAAAGTAATTGGGAAAATAATTTTTTATACGTAGGCAATTATTTGGTTGATGCTCGTAGTGAAGACTTGACCGACGTAGTAATAAAAGACGGTACCTTATGCATTGCCGATGAAACCTTTTATAAGTTTAAAGATATTACGAGTGTTAAAATGCCCGAAGGGTTGGTTTATATTGGAGAGTTGGCGTTTTCGGATTGTTCGTGTTTGTCGAGCGTTGACGTACCTGACAGTGTGGAAAGAATAGGCAAAGAGGCATTTTCGAGATGTTTAAATTTAAAGTCTTTGAATTTGCCAAGTGAGCTTGAGCAAATAAGCGACAATCTTTTTTCCGGTTGTAATCGCTTAGAGTACGTAGGAATTGGTGAGAAAGTTGTCTCTATAGGTGAAAGGTCTTTTAGTGGATGCTTAAGGCTAAAGAGTATACATATACCCAAAAGTGTAACCAAAATAGGCGAGTATGCTTTTAATAATTGTTCAAGTTTAGAGATTGTATCAATGGGTGGGGCAGTCGAAGAGGTCGGTGAAGGCGCTTTTATGTACTGTATGAAGACGATAAACGTCCACTATAACGGAAATATCGAAGAATGGTGTAAAACTAAATTAAGAATTGATAAATTTAGATTTTACTTAAATGGCAGCCTGTTGACGGCGTTGGTTGTTCCCTCTTCGGTAAAAGAGGTTAACGGCTTTTCAGGTTGTGAGAGCTTGACGAGTGTCGTAATAAGCGACGGCGTAGAGATTATTGCTGATAGTGCTTTTGCAGATTGCGAAAATTTGAATAGCGTAAATATAGGGAATAGTGTAAAAACAATAGGGAGCTGGGCTTTTTACAGCTGCCATAAAATAACTGAAATTACTATTCCGAAAAGTGTAACTTTGATAGGAAACGGTTCTTTTTACTCTTGCGAAAACTTAAAAAAAGTAAGCTTTAAAGATAGCTCCAATTGGTACGTTGCGGGAGAATCATCCCCACAAGACGGTGATTTGAAGGACGTTTCTGATGCGGAGAAAATTGCCGTAGAGCTTGTAAACCTGTTTGATTATTATCGATTGTATAAGAGCGCATAAAAACAAAAGGCTTACACAAACTCCTTTTGCAAGCATGTTTGTTAGCAAAAGGAGAACGTAATGAAAAAACCGGAAGACGTAGCTTGGGATTTGTTTGAAAAAACAGGCAAAACAGGTTATTATATGCTTTATAAAAAGCTTAAAGAAAAAACTAATAAATAAGCCTATAACCTCGTTAACCGAGGTTTTGCTTAAAGGATACAATGACAGAAAGGGTAAACGGCGTAACGCTTCGCGCAGTCAATTATAAGGATAGCGACAGGATATTAACCCTATTCACTTTAGAAAGGGGAAAAATTACGGCAAACGCAAAGGGCGTAAGGAAGGCAAATGCTAAAATGAAGCAGATTGCCGAGCCGTTTTGCTTTGCCGAAGCTATGCTCGCCGAGAAATCGGGCAGATACACCGTTACCGAAATAAACTCCTTCGACGCCTTTTATCCTATAAGGTGCGACCTTGCCAAATATTACGCAGGTATGACCGCTTTAGAGCTTACCGACTCACTTTTGCCCGATGGATTAGAGAGCGCAGGGCACTTCGTATTGCTCGTTGATTTTTTAAAAAAACTTGCCTATAAGTCGGTTAATTCTATAAATTTACTTGTAAAATTCTTTTATGACGTGGTATCAGAGGGCGGTTTTGCCTTAAACCTTTCGGCTTGCGGAAGGTGTGGGTGCGAGATTGAGAATAAGGTTTTTCTGTCTTTAAAGGACGGATGTTGCGTGTGCGAGGAGTGTAAGAAAAACGGAGAAAGCGGTTTTTCGATTGACACCTACAAGTATTTAAAGAGGACGTGCGCCGGCGATTTGGAAGAAAGCGATAAGGAGCTCGCAAAAAACGGACTCAGATTTTTCGCTTATTATTTTTCTAAGGCGGTAGGCGTTAATTTAAAATGTCTTTCTACCCTGATAGAACTCTAAACGTTTATTTTAAGGACGGCGTGCCGTCCTTTTTTCTTGCATCTAAGCCTTCTCGTAAAAATCAGTTATACGTTGTGACGTAGCCTTTATTTGTTTCAAATTGTAAAAGAAGATTGCAAAAAAAGCATAAAATAACACTATTTTTTAAGTAAAATAAGCTTTATATATAATATTTATATAAAATAGTGTAAAATCAGTTGAAAAAAATTTTAAAATGTTATAGAATATAAAATGCAAAAAAATGTAAAATAAATGCGCGAGAAAAAGCGCGTTAATTCAGGAGGAAGTTTTAATGGAAAACAAAAAGTATGTTTACCAGTTCTCGGAAGGAAACGCAAAAATGCGTGAAATTCTCGGTGGTAAGGGTGCAAACCTCGCGGAAATGACTCACATCGGTCTTCCCGTACCTCAGGGCTTCACTATCACTACCGAAGCCTGCACCCAGTACTATGAAGACGGCAAACAGATCAACCCCACCATTCAGGCAGAAATCAACGAGT
>JAZNDO010000003.1:0-5000 GCA_045588105.1 Christensenellaceae bacterium
ATTTATGTTAAAATTAATTATCAAAAAGGTTGAAAAGGAGGTTTATTATGCACGAAGAAGAAAAGACAACGTTAGATGAGATAGTAAAGCTTCCTGAAAAAAGAGACTACGAGGAAGAGCTTCTCTTAATCGCGACCGAGCAGCACTCTCTTAAAGAGTTAAAGGAAATACTCTCCGACTATCACGAAAACGACATAGCAAACGTCCTGACAAGACTTGATAAGGAAACGCGTTTAAGGTTCTATAAGGCTCTC
Organism: Christensenellaceae bacterium; assembly: GCA_045588105.1. Lineage (GTDB taxonomy): Bacteria > Bacillota > Clostridia > Christensenellales > Borkfalkiaceae > UBA10281. Next base: position 255 of record JAZNDO010000003.1, read on the forward strand.
GGCGTTGACAGAGCTTCCGACGTTTTCACTTATCTTGACGACGTAGAAGAGTACATAAGCGAGCTTGACAGCGAAAAGGCGGCTGACATTATTGAAAGCATGGACGCCGACGACGCTATCGACGTTTTAGAAGAGCTTGAGGAAGACAAAAAGGAAGAGATTATCAGTCTTATGGAGGAAGAGTCCGTTGCGGACATTCAGCTTATCGACTCCTATGAAGAAGACGAAATCGGTAGTAAAATGACCACCAACTACATATCTTTTCCAAAGGATTTTACTATCAAGCAAGCCATGCGTACCGTAATTCGAGAGGCTGAGGAAAACGATAACATCTCAACCCTGTACGCCGTCAACGAGGACGGAACCTTCTACGGCGCAATTCAGCTTAAGGATTTAATCAGAGCAAGAGAATCAACCCCTCTTGACGATATTATTACGACCTCATATCCGTACGTTTACGCAAAAGAGACGGTTTCTAACTGTCTTGAGCAATTAAAGGAATACTCCGAGGACTCTATTCCCGTGCTTAACGTAAACAATTTACTAATCGGCGTTATAACCTCGTCGGATATAGTTGAGGTTGTCGATGAAGAGCTTGGTGAAGACTACGCTAAGCTCGCGGGTCTTACCGAAGAGGAGGACGTAAACGAGCCTGTTTTAAAGAGTGTTAAAAAGCGTATACCGTGGCTACTCGTTTTACTTGCGTTAGGGCTTTTAGTTTCGAGCGTTATAAGCAAATTTCAAGAAAGCATCCCCATTGGACTGCTCGTTCTCTACTCCTTCCAAAGCTTAATTTTGGGTATGAGCGGTAACACGGGCACACAATCGCTCGGCGTAACTATAAGAGTTTTGAGCGACGATGATTTTTCAAGAAAAGCTAAATTAAAATTTATTTTCAAAGAGCTTAGAGTCGGTCTTCTCAACGGACTTGTTATGGGCGTAATATCCTTTATCTTGATAGGTCTTTACGTAACGTTTTTAACCGACTACCCCAAGACCTACGGCATACCGTATTACGGCTTTTCAATTTCCGCTTGCATAGCCCTTTCTCTAATCGCAACGACCATCATTGCAAGCCTTGTCGGAACAGTCGTTCCTATGTCATTTAAAAAGATAGGTATTGACCCTGCCGTTGCTTCGGGACCTCTTATCACTACGGTAAACGACTTGATTTCCGTTTTAACCTATTACGGAATTTCTCTTCTTTTATTCGTTCAAATAGGTTTATTCAGTTACCCAATCGTATAACGAAAAAATTAAGCCCTTCGCAAAAACGCGAAGGGCTTTTGATATGCAAGTTTTTATTAATAATCGACTTATACGGGGCTTTCTGTCAGTTTTGCCTGTATGCTTGTCTTAATACCTCTCATTACGGGAATATATGCGATTACAAACATTATAATGCTTATTACGTAGCTGATAGGATAAACCGCGTACAAAACGTATAAATTGTTGTAAACGACCAATACGGTTGAAACGTATATTATTCTTAACAAACAAGTACCTATTAAAGTTAGACTCATCGCCAAGGTTGATTTTCCAAGTCCTCTTAGCGAGTTGCTTAAAACGTCCATAATTCCACACAGGAAATAGGTTGAGCCTATCAGATAAATTCTAAGCAGGGCGTAATCCTTAACAGCCTCGCTGTCAGCGATTAACGAGCTTACAAACGGCGATATCAGCATTATTAATCCGGATACGATTATACCGACAACTATGACTACGCAAACAGAATATTTTATAGCCTTTTGTACTCTTTCGTAATTGTTTGCGCCAAGATTTTGGCTTGCAAACGCTAAAGAGGATAGGCTTATTGCGTTCATTGCCGTAAAGATAAAGCCGTCAAGCTGCATCGCTATAGAGTTGCCAGCAACGACCAAATCGCCGAAGGCGTTTATACTTGACTGAATCAAAACGTTTGAAAGAGAGAATAAACAGCCTTGAATTCCCGACGGAAGTCCGACCTTTATCATCATAACAAGCTCTTTTGGATAGATTTTTATTCTGCGAAGCTCAAGCTTTGCAAAGCCTTTACCCTTAAATAAAACTATTAACGACAAGACTGCGGAGATTGCCTGCGAGGTAATGGTCGCTATAGCAACGCCCTCGACGTCCTTATTAAAAACTGTTATAAACACAACGTTCAGTACTACGTTAACGACTCCGCTTATCAAAAGGAATAAAAGCGGTCTTAACGTGTCGCCCACTGCTCTCAAAATAGAGGCGCAAAAATTATATAAAAGCATTATCGGCGCGCCTATGAAATAGATTTGAAGATATTTGGTTGCCAAATCTATGACGTTTTCGGGGCATTTCATCCAAGTTAAGAAGGTCCGTGCAAAGACTATTCCGACAACCGACAAAAACACGCCTATAACGACGGCGATAAGTACCGACATACCGACTATTCTTCTCGCGCGTTTTTCATTATTTTCGCCAACGCACCTCGCTATTAAAACGTTTGCGCCCACCGAAAGACCTACGAAAAGACCTACAATAAGATTAATCAGCGCTGCCGTCGACCCAACTGCCGCCACCGGGGTATCCCCTCTGAATATTCCGAGAACCATGACGTCCGCGGCGTTAAATAAAAGCTGTAAAACGTTCGTTGCCATAAGCGGCAATGCGTATATTATTAACTTTTTAAGCAGTGTCCCCTCGCACATGTTCATTTCTCTATTTTTGAACATTTTAACTACCTTTGTCTTTAGTCTTATATCAATTTAATTATTTAACTTTTCAACGAGAAAATCCAATGCCGTTTCAAACTTTACACCGTACCAATGGCTTTTATCACCGTAGGTGTTGTCTATACATTTGTAAGTGTAATCAGCGGCTATTTTAGCACTTTCAAAAAGACTGTTGCCCCTTAAAAAAGCCCCGACGAAAGCCGAAGAATAAACGTCGCCCGTGCCGTGACAGCCCTTTTCGAATTTGGCGTGCTTGTAATACTGCTTTACTCCGCCTTCATATACGACGACGCCCGTTGTATCAGGAGTATATCCTATACCTGTTAAAACGACCGTCTTTGCGCCCATTTTTGCCAATCTTTGTAAAATTTCGTCGACGTAAGCCTCATCGTAACTTTCTCTATACTCAGAGTCCGTCATAAAGCAAGCCTCGGTAATATTTGGAACGATTACGTCTGCTACCTTGCAAAGCTCAGCCATTTCTTTAGCGTATGTTAAATCAAAAATAGAATAAAGCTTACCGTTGTCACCCATAGCAGGGTCGACTATAAGCTTTGCGCCGTCCTTTAAAAACTCGTTTTTCATACGTTTTACGTATTCAATTTGAGTAATACTGCCCAAATAACCGGTATATATACAGTCAAACGATATATTTTCACTCTTCCAATGGTCTAAAATTTTGGGCATATCGTCAGTTAAATCTCTGAAGGTAAAGCCTTTAAATCCTGCCGTATGAGTGGAAAGCACGGCTGACGGCAAGATACAAGTCTCAACGCCGCATGCTGAAAGAATCGGCAATGCAACGGTAAGCGAGCACTGACCGAAGCATGAAATATCTTGTACCGTTAAAACTCTTTTATAATCCATATTTCACCTCACAAATTACGATTATTCTACTACTTTGATTTTTGCATGTCAAACATTTTAAAGCCGTTTGAAAAATATAAAAATTTTTCATAATTTTAAAACAAAAACCCGAGTTGAAAATTGCGTGGCTATCAAGCCACGCAACAGTACGTTATGGGATAAGGCAAACCGCAAGCAGTACTGCGCCAAGCGCGATTCTGTACCAGCCGAACACCTTAAAATCGTGTTTTTTAACAAAGTTCATAAGCATTTTTATTGCAAGCATAGACACGGCGAAAGCAATTACCATTCCTAAAAGAAGGGCTTGAATTTCCACTGACGAAAAGCTACCTCCGTCTAAAGCAAATTTTAAAATCTTGAACGCCCCGGTGCCTACCATAGTAGGTATTGCGAGGAAGAAGGTAAATTCCGCTGCGGTCGTTCTCGAAAGCCCAAGAAGAAGCGCGCCTATAATCGTAACGCCCGACCTTGACGTTCCGGGTACGGACGCTAAAATTTGAAAGCATCCGATTAAAAAAGCAGTTTTATAAGTAATTTGACTTACGTCTGTCACCTTTGCTTCCTTGCCCTTGCTTTTATTCTCGATTACAATGAATAAAATTCCGTACAAAACGAGCATTGAAGCAATTAAAACGATTTCCGCAGTTGGGTTAATACCTTCTAAAATTGCGTCCGCAAGGACTGCGACAACGGCAGGCAAGCAAGCTACGACAATCTTAAACCACATTGAGAAAACGTCTTTTTTAACTACGATTTTTCTCTTGGCAATCTCCCCCTCACGGCAGGATTCCTCCCTTTCAACGCCAAATGGGAAAATCTTATTAAAGAAAAGAACGACTACTGCAAAAATTGCCCCAAGCTGTATAACGTAATCAAACACGTCGGGAAATCCCTCCGAAAACCTTGAGGACCAAAACTCACCGCCGAATTTTTCCCAAAGATTTTCAAAGATAATCATATGCCCCGTGCTTGATACGGGCAACCACTCGGTAACACCCTCTATAATGCCTATAAGCACTATTTTTAACACGTCTAAAAATTCCATAATACCTATTATATGGCCGATAATCAACTTATAGACCAACTTTTCCTTTTTAAATGTTATAACCCACTGCAAAAACAGTGGGTTATCGTTTTGTTTGAAAAATACTTGATTTTAGCCTTCGATTTTTTCTAAAAGCTTAAGGTC
>JAZNDO010000004.1:0-4987 GCA_045588105.1 Christensenellaceae bacterium
ACACCGTACGGGGAAGGTAAGAGGTTGAGAATTCGAATATTCTTGATTTAACAACTCTATCTTCAAATTTTGCTTGGATTTGATAGTAATAATCATAACCCATAAATAAATATTCAAAGGTTACCGAAGCGTCAAACGTTACATAGCTTTTAGCCTCGGACATATCTGAGTTTGTTGATAAATCTAAAATATAGTAAAGTGGAGTCTCCTCGCTTTCCCATGAAATTGTAAGTGGGGTAGGCGCAAAAAGGTCCTCGTTGTTTTTGTTGTGCTTGTCGGTTACGTAGTATTTGTAGTTCTTACAAACCTCGTAAATGGCGCCCGATAAAAGAGGAATCTCAACCCTTTCGGAAGGGCTTGCGTTTATCGTTGGAGTGTAGGTGTTCTCTCCGTTAGCTTGAGAAATCGTTACGCGAGAGAAGAAACTGTCGGTATTGCCTTTAATAGGCGTGCCGCCGTACGTTTTGGCGCATCCGACGGGGAATATCGCGCAGCAAAGCAGTAAAGCCGAGGCGATAAAAGCTGTAAATTTGTTTTTAAGCATAGGTTTTATCCTCCTTATCGTCACTATTATATCACAACCTAATATTTCAGTCAATAACAAAAATTAATTTGCAACTGTCAAAACTTGTTAAAAATAAAACGTTAAATCATATAAAAATATGAGATAATCGACTTATAGAGGGGTTTTATGGTGTTTCGAGTTTTTTGAGGCGCAAAGCTTAAAAGCAAGCAAAAGAGTTTTAACCAAATTTTCTTTTTTATTTACTTGTAAATAAAATGCGTTTATGGTAAAATATTGTTAGTATGGATAATTTTAATCAAAACGACGCGTTTATAAAAAATCAGTTTAACGAAGAGCAAATTAACGGGCAGTCATTTTTCCTTGAGGAAATGCAAAGGCGTGAATATTTCAGAAGAAGAAGCTTTAACAGACTGCCGCTTATTTTTGCATTGATAGGGCTTTTGCTTTCCTTTGCTTTTGGGCTTGGTATTGCATTCGCAATACCTGCGTTTATTATGGGCTTACGGAGAAATATGAAGGCGCCTTCAAAATCCTTAAGATGGGCAATAGCTATTTCTGCCGTTACCGTATTTTTATGCGTAATATTTATTTTTTCAACCTTTTACGCTATAGCCATGGGCTTTTTGGAGCTGACTAACGCATAAAAGCCGTCAACTTGCAAATAACTATGGCAAATGACTGAAGAATACGTAAATTTATTAGAATATTTAAAATCCGAGTGCGAAAGGGAGTATAAGCTGCTTACCATAACCGACACGGTGGAAACGTTAAACCTCGCCTATTTCAATTACGAGCCAATATCTGAGGAAAAGTTCAGGTTGATGATTAGGGAGCTGTATAACGGCGATTATATCGACCTGAAATATCTTGACGATGAGGTCGCGCTGATAAAGCCGTTAGCAAGAGGGTTTACTGTAAAAAAAGAGGTGCAGGAGTCTTGCGTTCAGGAAAAAGCTCCTCAAAAAAAGAAGGGAGCGGAATGGTTTTTTTACTTGCTTAGCTTTGCCTGCTCCTTTTTGGGCGCGCTTCTGGGTGGAATTATATGCTGACGGCAAAGGAAACCTCCGTTTTAAAAGCCGTTATGTCAAGCTGTGACGGGAGGGATAGCTTTCTCGTTTCGGAGGAAAAGCTGCTGTCTCAGCTTAAAGCGAAAAAATTTAACGAGCAGGAGCTAAGCGCTGCCGTCGATTCACTGCAGGTGGAAGGCTATTTTGACGTAATAAGATGCTATAAGGGGCAAAAGAAAATGTTTTGCATTTTCCCCAAGTTGAAAGCAAAGTGCTACGAGCGTGAGAAAAGGCAGCTTTACGGCAAGCTGATGATAAAAATTTTATTTGCCGTGTTGGGCTCGGTTGCAGCCTTTGCGGCGACCAAGCTTATGTACGGACTGTTTTAATTTATGGAAAAGAAGAAATTTATTTTACGTTCTGAATATTTGCCTACGGGCGATCAGCCCGAGGCTATAAAAAGCCTTAGCGAGGGTATAGAGGACGGGCTTAAAAGTCAAGTGCTCGTAGGCGTAACGGGCAGCGGTAAGACCTTTACCATGGCAAACGTTATTGCAAACGTGCAAAGACCGACGCTCGTTATTGCTCACAATAAAACTCTTGCGGCTCAGCTTTGTAACGAGCTAAGGGAGTTTTTCCCCGAAAACAGAGTGGAGTACTTTGTTTCCTACTACGATTACTATCAGCCCGAATCGTATATACCGTCAACGGATACCTACATTGAAAAGGACCTCTCTATCAACGACGAGATAGACAAGCTCCGTCACAGCGCAACCTGCTCATTGGCAGAGAGGAGCGACGTTATCGTCGTCGCCTCGGTTTCCTGTATCTACGGCTTGGGCGCGCCCGAGGAATATTACGCCCTCGCAATATCAATCCGAGAGGGTATGGAGCTTGATAGAGACGAGCTTATGCGAAAGCTCGTTTCCCGTCAATATGAAAGAAAGGATATAGATTTTGGGCGAGCCTCTTTCAGAGTCAGAGGTGACGTCGTTGAAATTTTCCCTGCCTCAAACGACCAGATTTACATAAGAGTAGAGTTTTTTGGCGATGAGGTAGAGCGTATTTGCGAATGTGAATTTGTAACCGGTAAGGTTATAAACAGGGTAAACCACGTTGCGATTTTCCCTGCAAGCCACTACGCGGTAGGCGATGAGAAAATGGAAAATTCCTTAAGGCGCATAGAGGACGATATGCGAAGAGAGGTTGAGGCTCATAAATCAAAGGACAGGCTTTTGGAGGCACAAAGATTACTTCAGCGCACGAGCTACGACCTTGAGATGATGAGAGAAATCGGTTATTGCAGCGGAATTGAAAATTACAGCAGATATTTTGACGGAAGAAGCCCGGGCGAGCCTCCTTTTACCCTTTTAGACTATTTTCCAAAGGATTTTATAGTTTTCATAGATGAAAGTCATATGACCGTTCCTCAAATCAGAGCTATGTATAACGGCGACAGGTCGAGAAAAAACAATCTCGTTGATTACGGCTTCCGTCTAAATTCGGCGTACGATAACAGGCCTCTTACCTTTAACGAGTTTAATTCTCGCATCGGTCAGACTATATTTATTTCGGCAACTCCTGCGGAATACGAGCTATCCCTTTCCGACAATAACGCCGAGCAGGTTATTCGCCCCACCGGGCTTTTAGACCCCGAGGTTGAGGTGAGACCTACCAAAGGACAAATTGACGATTTGCAGTCGGAGATAAATTCAGTCGTAAAAAGCGGAGGAAGAGTGCTCGTTACGACGTTGACAAAAAAAATGGCTGAAAGTCTTACGGACTACTTAAAAGAGCAGTCTGTAAAGGTCAGATATATGCACAGCGATATCGACACCTTAGAAAGAATTGATATAATTCAGGAGCTCAGGCGGGGTGATATCGACGTTTTGGTCGGTATAAATCTTTTAAGAGAGGGCTTAGACCTTCCCGAGGTAAAGCTGGTAGCCATTTTAGACGCTGACAAAGAGGGCTTTTTGCGTAGCGATACGGCTCTTATTCAAACTATAGGCAGAACTGCGCGTAATGCTGAGGGCAGAGTAATAATGTACGCCGATACGGTTACCGGCAGTATGAAGAGGGCTATTGACGAAACGGCAAGAAGAAGAGCAATTCAGTCCAAGTACAACAAGGCTCACGGCATAGTGCCGAAAACTATTATCAAAAAGATTGTAAACACCTTAGAGATAACAAAAAAGGAAGATTCTGCAAGGGATATTAAGATGGCGGATATTCCCGAAGAGATAGAAAAATTACAGGCTTTGATGAAGATAGCGTCTCAAAATCTTGATTTTGAGAAATGTATAGAAATCAGAGACACGATAGCGAAGTTGAAAAAAAGGATGCGCGCTAAATAGAGAGGAAAAATGATAAATTACATTAAAGTAAAAGGCGCAAAAGAGAATAATTTGAAAAATATCAGCTTGGATATTCCGCGCGGTAAGCTCGTAGTTTTTACGGGGCTTTCGGGCAGCGGAAAGTCTACGCTTGCCTTCGATACTATTTTTGCCGAGGGACAAAGAAAGTATATGGAGAGCTTGTCAAGTTATGCCAGAATGTTCTTAGGACAGATGGAAAAGCCCGACGTCGAGAGCATAGAGGGCTTGTCTCCGGCTATTTCAATAGACCAGAAAACGACCTCTAACAACCCGAGGTCTACCGTTGGTACGGTAACCGAAATATACGATTATTTAAGACTTTTGTACGCGAGAGTGGGCACTCCTCACTGTCCTGAGTGCGGAAGGGAAATCGAGCGAATTACGGTTGACCAAATTGCCGAAAAGGTGTTGGAAATGCCTGCAGGCAGCCGTATTTACGTCAACGCGCCGGTAGTCAGAGGAAGAAAGGGCGAATACTCAAAGCAGCTGGAGGGTTATAGAAAAAGCGGCTTTGCGAGGGCTGAAATCGACGGCTCGCTCTTTGAGCTTTCAGAGGATATAAAGCTTGACAAAAACATAAAGCATAATATTTCGGTGGTCGTTGACAGACTCGTCGTAAAGGACGGAATAAGAAAAAGACTTACGGACAGCTTAGAAACAGCGTTAAAGCTTGCCGAGGGGCTCGTCGTTATTCAATGCGACGGTCAAGATACCCTTTATTCAACGAATTACAGCTGTCCCGACTGCGGAATTTCAATAGAGGAGATTGAGCCGAGGCTCTTCTCGTTTAACAATCCGTTTGGCGCGTGTCCCGAGTGTAAGGGCTTGGGCTTTACGTCAAGAGTTGACGAGGGCTTGGTTATCGGCGACCCGAATAAATCTTTAAGGGAAGGCGCGTTAGCCGTTACCGGTTGGAATTTAGACAGCGGGAAAATGGTTCAGATGTACTTTAATGCTTTGTCAAAGCATTACGGCTTCAGTATGGACGTTCCGGTAAAGGATTTGCCGAGAGAGGTTTTGGATATTTTACTGTACGGAACCAAAGGCGAAAGAATAAATATGTCCTACCGAACGTC
>JAZNDO010000005.1:0-7559 GCA_045588105.1 Christensenellaceae bacterium
TAAGTAAAATTCTTTATAAGAGTTTGCCCGGCTGTGGTCTATTAATGGCAATAAGTGGCTCTATAAGTTGATTATTGCATACAAACCGCGCTATATAATAAGAAAAGAAGAAAGCCTTGAGATAACAAAAGATTAAATTCTTTGGTTATTTCGAGGCTTTTGTTGACATATAGGGAATAAAGTGCTAAAATTTTAATGTGTTACCACTTACAGTGGTAAAGAGGTGAAAAAATGGACTATTTAAAAGAGATAAACGAGAAATTTCCTATCCGTAAAACCGAGGAGCAAAAGGAGTCGTTTAGAAAATATGCGGTCAAAGCTGCAGCCGAAAACGGCGCGAGCGCGCGTGTTGAAAGGTTGGATAAGCACAGTAACGTCGTAATCGGCAATCCCGATACTGCAAAGGTTGTCTTTACCGCTCATTACGATACGCCTTGCGCGTCGCCATTTCCAAACCTTATGATGCCAAGAAATAAGCCTCTGTTTTTTGCGTACGTCTTTATTCCCATTATATTGATGCTTGCAATCGCTTTAATTCCCGCAATAACGGTTGGGCTTGTGTGGCTGAAAAACGACAGAGTATACGCAGGTATATTTTTGACTGTATATTTCGGGCTTTTCCTGTTATGCTTTAAAACCTTTACAAATAAGCACAATGCAAACGATAACACCTCAGGCGTTGCTACCGTTTTTTCGATAATAGAAGGGCTTAATAGCGAGCAGTTAAATAGCGTTGCATTTATTCTTTTTGATAACGAGGAAAAGGGCTTGAAGGGCGCAAAGGCGTATAATAAGGCGCACAAAGAAGTAATGCAAGATAAATTACTCGTAAACTTCGACTGCGTTGCAAACGGCAAAAATATTTTATTTATCGCAAAGCCAAAGGCAGAGGTAAATCCTTTGTTTGCTCAGCTTAAGGACAGCTTTATTGAGAGTCGAGAGTTTAGCGTTGGGTTTTATCCAATGAAGGGCTCGGTTTCGAATTCCGACTACAAAAAATTTGAGCAGGGCGTTTGCTGCGTTGCTTGTAAAAAGAGCAAGAAGGGACTTTTATATACTCCGCATATACATACGAACAAGGACGTTGTCGCCGACGGTAAAAATATTGAGTTTTTGTCAAGCGGCGCAATAGAATTCGTAAATAAAATCGTGTAAGAGGGAAATATGCAATCACTCAGATATTTGTATAGAATAGGAAACGGTCCTTCCTCATCGCACACGATGGGGCCGATAGTCGCCACAAAAAGATTTTTAAAGCAGGTTGAAAACGCAGATAAAATCAAGGTGATTTTATACGGCTCGCTTGCAAAAACCGGCAAGGGGCATATGACCGACTTTGCAATACGTAACGTTATAGGCGAGGATAAATGCGAAATAGTCTTTGATTACGACACGCCTACCGACGTGCATCCCAATACCCTTGATTTTATTGCCTATAAAAACGGCGAAGAATTTGCAAGAAAGAGATATTTCAGCATTGGCGGTGGCGAGGTTTTAGCAGAGGGTGAAGAAAAAAGAGAATACCCCGACGTCTATCCTCACAATTCTTTTACAGAAATCGCTAAGTATTGCGAAGAAAACGATATGCAAATCTGGCAATACGTTGAAGAGTGCGAGGGTAAGGAAATCTGGGATTATCTCGCCGAGGTCTGGCAGGTAATGCTTGACGCCGTCAAAAGGGGAGTTAATACCGAGGGCGTTTTGCAAGGTGGCTTAGGCACTCAAAGAAAGGCGAAATTTCTTCGCCGTCAAAGCCATATCGACGAGAGTGAAGAAACCAAAATGAATAGGCTTATTTGCGCCTACGCCTTTGCAGTCAGCGAAGAAAACGCCTCGGGCGGAATTATCGCGACTGCGCCTACCTGTGGCGCGTGCGGCGTCGTGCCGGCAGTTTTGAAATATTTACAGCATAAACGAAGTTTTAGCGATGAGAAGATTCTCAAAGCATTGGCAGTCGGCGGAATAATAGGTAATTTAATTAAAACCAACGCCTCAATCAGCGGCGCGGAGTGTGGCTGTCAGGCGGAAATCGGTACGGCTTGCGCAATGGCGGCTGCTTGCGCGTGCGAGCTTTACGAGCTTAATTTTGATGAGATTGAATACGCTGCCGAAATGTCAATCGAGCATCATTTGGGCTTGACCTGCGACCCCGTGTGCGGACTCGTGCAAATACCTTGCATAGAGCGTAACGCAATCGCCGCAATGAGGGCGTTAAACGCTGTAAACTTAGCAGATTTCCTTGCTGACACAAGAAAAATCAGCTTTGACACGATAGTAGAAACCATGTACGAAACGGGCAAGGATTTAAAGGTTATGTACCGCGAAACCTCCGAGGGCGGCTTGGCAAAAAATTACAAAGGATAAAATTATGAATAAAAAGAGCTTGTTAAAATTTTCACTTATAAACCTAATAATCGGATTGGTTATTTTTGCCATTTCGTATTTTACCTTCCATTTCGTTACGGACGAAGGAATAACCTTAACCTGGCATCCCGAGGCAGGCAAGCCCTTCGTGACCGATATGATTGCTCAGCTTGGCGTTTTGTTTATATTTGCAAGCGCAATCAGCCTTATTGCCTCGCTCGTGTTTTTTAAAAAGGATAAATAAAATCAATGCAGTTTATAAAGGTGGAGGAAAAAGACTTTGACGAGGTCTTTACTCAAATGGAAGAGAGCTTTCCCGTTTGCGAAAGAAGGCCCTATTCAGAGGCGAAAGAGGTTTTAGGCGAGAAGGGTTACACTCTTTTTCATATAGCGTATGGCGGTCAAAAAATAGGATTTATAAGCGTTTGGGAGTTAAACGGTTTTTATTTTATTGAGCATTTTGCAATATATTCCGAGCATCGGAATAACGGCTACGGTGCAAAGGCTTTAGACCTTGCAAAGCAAAGGTTTAAGACCTTGGTATTAGAGGTAGAGCCGCCTATAAGTCGATTATCGGCAAGAAGACTTGATTTTTATAAGCGAAACGGCTTTTGCGAAAATCCGTTTGAATACTTTCAGCCGGCATATCGCGAGGGTGAGGACGACGTAAGACTCGTCGTGTTGAGCTACCCGAATTTGGTAGAAGAAAAATCAGTTGTGAAGGAAATTTATAAGAGGGTTTACGGCAGATGAAAATTTGCGATTTACATGCACATTCAAATTATTCCGACGGAACGTTTTCTCCAAAAGAGCTTGCGCGTGAGGCAAAGAGGGTAGGGCTTTCGGCAATTGCCCTCACCGACCATAATAACGTCGGTGGAATAGAGGAGTTTTTGTCGGAGTGCGAAAGGTGTAATATCGAGGGGATAATCGGCACGGAGTTTTCTACCGATTATAATGAAAGGGAGCTTCATATTTTAGGTCTTTTTATCAAAAAAGAGTGCTTGCAAGAGGTAAACGACCTGTGCGAAGAGGTAAGAAGCAATAAGGATAAAAGCAATCGCATTATGATAGAAAGGCTGATTTCTGAGGGCTACGATATTTCTTACGAAGAGGTTAATGCTAATTGCAGCGGAACAATGAACAGAGCACATATAGGAGAAATTTTATTTAATAAGGGCTATACGAAGACTGTTCAAGAGGTGTTTGATACTATACTTTCCAAAAAAGGAAGTATTTATCACTCGGCAAAAAGGTTAGACGTTTTTAAAACGATAGAGTTTATTCGTTCAATCGGGGCGGTGCCGGTGCTTGCGCATCCGTTTTTAGAGCTAAGCGAGGATGAGCTGAGAGAATTTTTAAAGCAGGCAATTCCTCACGGACTGATTGCAATGGAAACGGTGTATTCAACGTATAGCGAGGAGCAAACCGAGCTGGCGAAAAAAATAGCCGAAGAATTTAACTTAAAGCAAAGTGGGGGCAGTGATTTTCACGGATACAGAAAGTCGGACATTTCACTTGCAACCGGCAGGGGAAATCTGATTATCCCTTACGAATTTTGTCAAAACTTACGTCCTTAAAAGGAGGGAAATATGTACATAGGTTTAGATATTGGCGGAACAAAATGCGCCGCAAGCTTAGGCAATCTTGCCGAAGAGGTTGAAATTTTAGATAAAATAACCTTTCCGACGGCAGGCAAAACTCCCGATGAAATATTGGGATTGTTTTCTGATTTTATTACCGAAAAGCAGAAGCTTTATAAAATAGAGGGAATAGGAATTGCCTGCGGCGGACCGTTAGACAGTAGGCAGGGTATAATTAAAAAACCGCCCTCTCTTCCTCTTTGGGACGGTATAAAAATCGTTGAATATTTCGAAAATAAGTTTAATATCCCCACTCATCTTAAAAACGACGCCGACGCATGCGCAGTTGCGGAGTGGAAATACGGCGCGGGTAAAGGCACGGAAAATATGATTTTCATAACCTTTGGCACGGGTTTTGGCGCAGGGCTTATTTTAAACGGAAGGCTCTATTCGGGCACTAACGATAACGCAGGCGAAATAGGCCACGTAAGGCTTAGAAAATCGGGACCCGTCGGCTATAATAAAGCAGGCTCGTGCGAGGGCTTTTGCAGCGGTAGCGGTATTCGCCGTCTTGCGCTTATTGAGCTTGAAAAGCTTAAGAAAAACGGCTTATTGCCCGACTTTGTTGAAAAAGTCGGCGGTGAGGATAATATAACCGCAAAGACCTTGGCAGAGTATGCAAGGCTTGGCGACAGCTTTTGTAAAAGGGTGTATAAGATAAGCGGTAAAATGCTCGGCGAAACCCTCAGCATCTTAATAGATTTATTTAATCCGCAAAGGATTGTAATCGGCGGAGTATTTATGAGAAGCGGAGACCTTTTATATCCGCACGCAGAAAAGATTATTAAAAAAGAAAGCTTGATTTATTCTCAGCAGGTGGTTGAGGTTGTACCTGCCAAGCTGAGCGAAAATATAGGCGACGTATCAGCGCTCGTCGTCGCAAAAGGAGATTTATGAAAACAACGACTTTAAAAATTTATGAAGAGCTTTTAGCAAAATATCCTGCCCTTGCCGTATGTAAGGAAGAGGTTTTAAAGACCTTTGAAATTGCAAAGCAAACTTATTTAAACGGCGGAAAAATTTTGGTTTGCGGTAACGGCGGCAGCGCGTCCGACAGCGAGCATATCGTTGGCGAGCTTATGAAAAACTTTAAAAAGTGCAGAAAGGCAAACGAGGAGCTTTTATCTAATCTTGAGGACTGCGAAGAAAGCAGAAAGCTCAAAGAGGTTTTAGAGGGCAATTTGCCTGCTATTTCGCTTACCTCACATATTGCTTTAACTACCGCATACTCAAACGATAAAGAGCCGTCTGCAGTATTTGCGCAGCAGCTTTCGGGGCTTGGGGAAAAGGGTGATACCTTTATTGCAATTTCAACCTCGGGTAACTCCTTAAACTGTGTTTACGCGTGTCTTGTTGCAAAGGCAAAGGGCTTAAATACGGTTGCTTTGACGGGCGCAAAAGACAGTAGACTTTCAGCTCTTTCCGACGTTTGCATAAAGGTGCCCGAAACCGAAACCTATAAA
Organism: Christensenellaceae bacterium; assembly: GCA_045588105.1. Lineage (GTDB taxonomy): Bacteria > Bacillota > Clostridia > Christensenellales > Borkfalkiaceae > UBA10281. The sequence continues at coordinate 5,471 of JAZNDO010000005.1, forward strand.
ATTCAAGAATATCATTTGCCAATCTATCACGCTCTCTGCGCAATGCTCGAAGAGGAATTTTTTTAAGCTCAATCACTAACTTGTGACAGTCGCTGCAAAGCCTTATATGCTTCGCGATTCTGCATTTTTTACCGCTTGATGCAATTCCTATTACCAACAAGGTAACCCCCTTGCCTCAATCAGGCAAAAAATTTGAACTGCTCGCATCTAATGCTTTTCGCTTGTCTGTCAAAGTTATGATTTCGCTTTTTTCAGTAACCTGTGACAGTCGCGGCAAAGCCTTATATGCTTTTCGCTTGTCTGTCAAAGTTATGATTTCGCTTTTTTCAGTAACTTGTGACAGCCGCCGCAAAGCCCTAAGTGCTTTCAGCTAACTTTCGAATTGTTAAGATAATCGACCTATAGCGCAGTTTTTATAAAGGAGAAGGCTATGTTTCACGTTTTGGTTGTGGACGACGATAAGAATATCCGTTACGTAATGAAAGAAATTCTTGAATCGGCGCAGTATACCGTTTTCGTTGCAGAAAACGGCGAAAAGGCGTTTGACGTCCTCGAAAAGGAACACGTAGATATTGCAATCGTGGATATTATGATGCCGCTTATGGACGGCTATGAATTTACGAGGGAGCTTAGAAAATTCAATAGTGAAATGCCTATATTGATGGTATCGGCAAAGCAGCTTCCCGAGGATAGAAAAAAGGGATTCCTTTCGGGTATAGACGATTTTATGTCTAAGCCGATTGATACCGAGGAGCTTTTATTGCACGTTAAGGCGTTGCTTAGAAGAGCAAAAATCGTAAGCGACCGCAAGCTTGAGGTAGGCGACGTCGTATTAGATTACGACAGCTATACCGTCGAGAAAAAAGGAGAGGTGCACGAGCTTCCGCAAAAGGAATTTTTGCTCTTGTTTAAGCTGCTTTCTTTTCCAAATAAAATATTCACGAGAATTCAGCTGATGGATGAAATTTGGGGCTTGGACTGTGAAACGGGAAGCGAAACCGTCACGACTCACGTGGGAAGACTCAGAAAGAGATTCGAGGGCTGGGACGATTTTGAAATCGAAGCGATAAGGGGCTTAGGCTACAAGGCGGTAAAAAAGAAATGAAAAAGAAGAGATTGTCCGAGCAAAACAAACTGCGACTCACCTTTATTTTAGGCGTTGCAACAATACTTTTAATTGCAGTATTTTTAGTTGCAATTTTGCAATATCTTTTCGTTGAGATAACGATTTTACCCGATTTGTCCTTGGAGGATACGTCTTACGGCTGGATAATTACGTTTTCTATTATAAGCACGGTAATAGGACTTGCATTAACCTTTATTTTCGTCAGAATAGTTTTAAGACCTTATTCCAGGCTTTTAGAGGGCTTAGACCAGCTGTCAAGGGGTGAGTTTTCTGCAAGAATAAAGCCGTCTAAATTCAACGCCGTTAAAAGCGTATCTAAAAAGTTTAACGCTTTAGCGGAAGAGCTTGAAAAAACGGAAATTCTCCGTTCTGACTTTATAAACGATTTCTCTCACGAGCTTAAAACGCCTATAGTTTCTATAAGCAGCTTGATAACGCTTATGAAAAAAGAGGACTTATCAAAGGAAAAGCAAGAGCAATATCTGTTTATCATCGACGAGGAAATAAGAAGACTCGCCGAAATGACTACGAATATTTTAAATCTTACCAAAATAGAAAACCAAGGAATTTTAACGGGGCAGACGGAATTTAACGTTTCCGAGCAAATAAGAAAATGCGTTTTGCTGTTAGAAAAGAAATGGGCAAATAAAGATTTGCATTTGGAAGTCGATTTTGACGAGTATACCGTTTTTGCAAACGAGGATATGTTAAAGCAGATATGGTTTAATCTTATAGATAACGCAATCAAGTTTTCAAAACACGGCGGAATACTTAAAATTGATATAGGAAAGAGTGATGAAGTCATTGCCGTGTCGGTTGCAAACGAGGGAGAGACAATTCCCGAGGAAGAATACGACAAGATTTTTCAAAAATTTTATCAAGCTAAGGCGTTGCCCCAAAAAACAGGCAACGGCATAGGGCTTTCTATAGTTAAGCATATAGTAGAGCTGCACGGCGGAAGTA
>JAZNDO010000006.1:0-5996 GCA_045588105.1 Christensenellaceae bacterium
CAAGCAAAAAGTTTCTACGGCAATAAATACTGACAAATAAAAATTTATAAGAGGTATAAAAGATGTTTTGGGGATTAAGCAAAGGTAAAGTAAATATACCTAGTGGAGATTTAAACTATATTTCTTTTGGAAGAGGACAGAAAAATTTAATTATAATTCAAGGATTAAGCGTAAGAGACCTCAAAGGCGCAGGCGTACCACTTGCATTTATGTACAAGACGTTTTCAAAGGATTATAGAGTATGGTTTTTTGATAGAAGAACAGTTGTAAAAGACGGACTCTCAAACTGGGATTTAGCAGAGGATATTTACGACGCAATGAATGCGCTGAATATTGCCTCGGCAGATGTGTTCGGTGTGTCGCAGGGCGGTATGATTGCGTTGGCTTTAACTCTTGAACACCCCAACTGCGTAAATAAATTGGTTCTGGGCGTAACTGCTTCAAGGGCAAACGAAAATATCAAAAAAGTAGTAAGTCGTTGGGTAAGCTACGCGCTAAACAAGGATGCTGTTACAATCAATCGGGAAACGTTTTCGCTTATGTATACGGATAAGTATTTAAAAAAATACAGGTTGCTTATGCCGCTGCTTGTAAAAATGGTCAAGCCGAAGGATTACGGCAGATTCGGGATACTTGCATCAGCTATACTTGATTTTAATTGTTACGACAGACTAAACGAAATACAATGCCCCACACTTGTCTTGGGTGGCTTGCATGATAAGATTACTACGGGCGAAGCATCCTTAGAAATAGCGCAAAAGCTAAACTGTAAAATACATATGTATTCCGAATATGGGCATGCGGCATACGAGGAAGCAAAAGATTTTAATAAAAGAGTATATAATTTTCTATTGGAATAACAAAATTCCAATTTGTATGGCTGTTTTGCGTGATAGTGAAAAGCTTTAATCTATGCGAGGAATAACTGCTGTAAGAGTGTAAATTATAAAGATTTTTAAAAATATAAAAGGATAGCAAGGTCTTGCTATCCTTTTGATTTTATAAAATTTTAAATAAGTCCTTTCAGGCTGAATCTCAATCAATTATTACGTCGATACCTCTTAATTGACGGATAAAATTATCAACGTCTGCGCTGACGATTTCTGCGCTTGCATCATATTCCTCTAAAATTGCTTTTACGATTGCCTCGGCAGTGGTGTCGCTTTGTAAAAGATTAAAGATTGTTGCGCCAACGTCGTTAAGACTGAGCATGCCTTTAAAGCTACGCGCTGCTTCACCTGTTGCAACCGCATATTTTTTACCGCCTACTTCTCTTACGACGAAACCGGGTTTTACTCTCATAATTGCCTCCTATCTATATAGACATTATACAATATTATTCAGATAAAAACAAGACTTTTTAACAATAATTTTTAAAACAGGGGTGTTTTAAAGGTGAAAATTTGCAAATTTGGTAAAATTTCCCAAATTTTCTATATTTTTTTGAGTAATTTTATATGCAACTTTACGTTAAGCTTTTTTGTTTACAACGTTTTGAGGCTCGCCAAGTAAGAATTTTTGAGCATTTTCAAAAGCAATTTTTACCAGTCTGCGCCTCGCTTCTTGGGTAGTCCAAGCAATATGAGGGGTTATTATGCAGTTATCCAAATTAAAAAGAGGGCAGTCACTTTGCATGGGCTCCTTAGTCAAAACGTCTAACGCAGCTCCTGCAATATTCTTCGATTTCAGCGCGCTTGCAAGCGCAAATTCATCAATTACGCCGCCCCTTGAGGTGTTTATTATAAAAGCCGTAGGCTTCATAAGCGAAAGCGTACGCTCGTTTACGACCTTTTCGGTTTGTGGGTTAAGAGGGCAGTGAATGCTTAAAAAATCACTTCGCTTAAAAAGCTCGTCTTTTTCTACCAATTCAACGCCTTCTACCGTTTTTGGTGTTCTCGTATACGCAATTACCTTCATGCCAAAAGCAAGAGCCCTTTTTGCTACGCTTATTCCTATATCGCCAAGCCCGAAAATACCAAGCGTTTTGCCCTCTATTTCGCTGAATTTGTATGGGAAATAAGAAAAAGTGCTGCTTTCTATCCATTTTCCCCCGTGGGTTGATTTGTTATAGAGCGACAGATTAGATGCAAGCTCTAAAATAAAGGTCATGGTAAGCTGAGCGACCGAGGAGGTAGAGTAAGCAGGTGCGTTGCAAACGGTAACGCCGCGCCTCGTTGCCTCTTCCAAATCAACGTTGTTAAAGCCCGTTGCAAATATGCCGATAAACTTAAGCTTTTCGGACACTTCAAAAAGCTCCTTATCGTAAACCGTTTTGTTTATGAAAACGAGGTCTGCGTCCTTTACGGCAAGCTTTAACTCATCGCCTTTAACAGAGTCGTAATAGGTTACCCTTCCAAGATTGTCAAACGGGGTAAAGTCCATATCGCCCGTAGTCAAAGTATCTTTTTCTAAAATTGCAATATTTAACATAAAGCCCTCTATAAGTCGTTTATTTGCAAAAGCACACGTAAAACCGTGTGCTTTTCGCGTGATAATAAGTCTTTTACCAATCTTGCCTATCGCTGATTTTAATATCGTCGTAATAGTCAAAATATTTGCGTTTAAAATCCTCGTTAGGAGATTTTTTCTTCTTAGAAGGGGGAGTCTGCTTTTTTACAGGCTCCGATTTATTTTCTTGGGTTTTGGTGTTTTGGTTTTCTTGCATATCAACCTCTCGAAAGCTTTAAATATACCATAAGCACGGCAATGTCGGCAGGGTTTACGCCCGAAATTCTTGACGCTTGACCTATGCTTTGCGGACGGATTTTAGCAAGCTTTTCCTGCGCTTCGTTTCTAAGCCCCGAAATCTGATAGTAGTCAATATCTTCGGGGAGCTTTTTTTCGTCTAACCTTCTCGTTTTTTCTATTTGCTCAAGACCTTTTTTAAGATACCCCTCGTATTTTGCGTCGGTCTCAACTCTTTCCAAAATGTCGTAAGGGTAGTCCTTAAAGAGCCCGAAATATTCCATAATATCCTCAAGCGGAATATTTCTTTTTATCATATCCCTGACCGAGAGTCCGCCGTAAACGTCGCCCGTGCTTTTAGCCTTTATAAATTCGGTCGTTTCCTTAGGGGAAAGGTTTACCGAAATTTCCTCGTTAAGCTTATCAATAAGCTTTTTACGCTCCAAAAATCTTTGCCATCTCTCGTCAGTAACGAGCCCCACCGCACGTCCCTTTTCGGTAAGGCGGCTGTCCGCGTTGTCTTGGCGGAGGAATATTCTGTATTCGGCTCTCGAGGTCATCATTCTGTAAGGCTCGTCCGTGCCCTTGGTGACTAAATCGTCGATAAGCACTCCGATATACGCCTCGTCACGGCTTAACACGAGAGGCTCTTTTCCCTGCATTTGCATTGATGCATTTATACCTGCAATAAGACCCTGCGCCGCCGCCTCCTCGTAACCGCTCGTGCCGTTTATCTGACCTGCCGTAAACAAGCCCTTAATCTTTTTAAATTCTAAGGTTGGCTTTAAGTCCAAGCTGTCTATGCAGTCGTATTCAATCGCGTACGCGTAACGCATTATTTTACAGTTTTCTAAGCCGATAATCGACCTATACATGGCTGTTTGCACGTCGTGAGGGAGAGAAGAGGACATGCCTTGAACGTAAATTTCGTTGGTGTCTGCGCCCTCCGGCTCTAAGAAAATCTGATGTCTGTCCTTATCCTTAAACCTAACTACCTTAGTCTCGATAGACGGGCAGTATCTTGGGCCTGCGCTCATAATACTTCCGTTATAAAGCGGCGAACGGTCCAAATTGGATAAAATTATATCGTGCGTCTTTTGGTTTGTGTAGGTTATATAGCAGGGCTCTTGCTTTTCGGGGAGCTTGTCCGTCATAAACGAAAACGGATACACCTTGGTTTCGCCCTCTTGAATTTCAAGCTTGGAAAAATCTATTGAACGGCGGTCAAGCCTTGCCGGAGTCCCCGTTTTAAATCTTCTGACGGTGAAGCCTAAATCAATAAGATTTTTCGTTAAGGCGTTGGCAGGAGCAAAGCCCGAGGGACCCTCGTCCTTTACCCACTCGCCTGCGACAACTCTGCTGTTTAAGTAAACGCCTGTTGCAACTATAACCGTTTTGCAAGGGATAAAATAGTCAAAGGACGTAACGACGCCTGTAACCCTGCCGTCTTCGACCTTGATTTCGGTAGCCTCGCATTGAATTATACGCAAATTATCGGTATTTTCAAGCGTGCTTTTCATAATTTTATGGTAAGCATACTTATCCGATTGCGACCTGAGCGACTGTACGGCTGAGCCCTTGCCTCGGTTGAGCATTTTAATCTGGAGCATCGCCTTGTCGGCGTTTATGCCCATTTCACCGCCCAACGCGTCGATTTCCCTTACTAAATGTCCCTTAGCAGTACCGCCGATTGACGGATTGCACGCCATATACGCGATATTGTCAAGATTTACCGTAAGTAATGCAGTTTTATGACCGAGCCGAGCAAGGGCAAGAGCCGATTCTACGCCGGCGTGACCTGCGCCTATTACTACGGCGTCGAAGGATTCTTCTAAAAATAAAGCCATATTATTTCTTTAAAATGAGGTTTTTAAGGTCTTTAACCTCTGTTTGGATACGTTGATTTTCTTTGATAAGCTCTGCAATTTTATCTCTTGCGTGGATAATCGTGGTATAATCTCTTCCGCCTAACGCCTGACCTATCGTAACGAGTGGAACGGAAAGCATTTCGGTCATTAAATACGCGCTGATTTGTCTTGGCTCAACTATTTCCTTATTTCTCTTTTTGCCTGTTAAATCACTGCGCTGAATTTTATAAAAGGAGCAGACCGCTTCAATAATGTGGTCGATAGTCAATATTTCCTCGCGTTGCTCGCCGGCGCTTTCTGATATGGCGTCTTTGGCAAGCTCAATCGTGATTGGACGCTCGTGCAGCATAGACGCGAAAATTACCTTATTCAGCATACCCTCAAGCGACCTTACGTCGTTGTCCGATTTTTCGGCAAGATAGAGGGCAACGTCTAAAGAAATGAGGTATTTTCTCATCTCTGCCTTCTTTTGAAGAATAGCTATTTTCGTTTCGATATCGGGTGGGAGAACCTGCGCCATAAGACCGCCCTCGAATCTCGTCTTTAATCTGTCCGATAAAAGCTCGATTTCCTTTGGATGGCAGTCTGCCGAAAGAACTATTTGCTTGTTTTGACCGTAAAGCTCGTTAAAGGTGTGGAAGAATTCTTCTTGAGTAGATTGCTTTTTAGCAAGAAACTGAACGTCGTCGATAATGAGCACGTCAACGTTTCTGTATTTGCTTCGAAACTCCATACCCTCCTGAGAATACGCCTTGCCTTGACGGAGGTTGGTTATAAGATCGCTTGCAAATTTCTCACACGTTGCGTATAAAACGTTCAGCGTTGGGTTATGTATTTTGATGTGGTTTGCAATAGCGTGCATTATATGAGTTTTACCAAGACCTGCGCCACCGTAGATAAACAGCGGATTATAGCTGTTGCCCGGATTGTCGGCAACTGCCTTCGAGGCAGCGTAAAGGTAGCGGTTAGACGGACCAACCACAAACGAGTCAAAGGTATATTTTGGATTTATCGGGGTGCTTTCGATTTCGTCGCTTGGCGAGGTGTAGCCCTTGCGCTTTAAGTAGTCCTCCTTGTTGTCGCCTACGTAAAGCTCAATGTCCGAAAGACCAGTATTCGTTCTTTTAATGGCGTTTCTTATTTTATCGTGAAGCCTCGTTGCAACCTCCGACGCAAACGTTTCGGATTCGGTTGCTAAAATAAGCTTAGTGCCTATAACGTCGATAGGCTTTAAGTTGACGATATAGGTATTGTAAGATATAGGGCTTACGGAAACCTGAAGCTCCTTTAAAGCCATGTCCCAATATAATTTGTAACTTTCCATTTTTTCCTCTTTTCCATCGTGATTATAAAAACGGTTGAAAAAGGGCTTAAAAAGTAAAAAATAAAAATTTAAACTACTCTAAGCCCGAAAATACTTTACTATTTTTACCGTTTTATATA
>JAZNDO010000007.1:0-7186 GCA_045588105.1 Christensenellaceae bacterium
AGCAAAAGATAAGTTTAATACCTTTCTTTTTTGCTTACCTGAGCAAGAGGCCGTCACTTCCGGCGTCGCAAATAGTAGATTTAAAACTTTTGCAACGCCGAAGGTGACGCGTTTTATTCTAAAACGCTGCTCCGTCAGGGCATCCTTTTCTCTTTTGTTTTTATTCCCTTTCGTTGATACCCTTCCTTACAAATCCTCTCATTAATAACAAGAGCAAAAGATAAGTTTAATACCTTTCTTTTTTGCTTATCTGAATCAGAAACCGCCACTTCCGGCGTTGCAAATAGTAAATTTAAAGCGTTTGCAACGCCGAAGGTGTCGCGTTTTATTCTAAAACGCTGCTCCGTCAGGGCTTCCTTTTCTCTTTTGTTTTTATTCCCTTTCGTTGATACCCTTCCTTACAAATCCTCTCATTAAGAACAAGAGCAAAAGATAAGTTAACACCTGTCTTTTTTGCTTACCTAAGCAAGAGGCCGCCACTTCCGGCGTCGCAAATAGTAAATTCAAGATGTTCAAAAGCCGAAATCAATACTTAAAAACTGCAAATTGATTCCATACAAAAACCGCCTTCTCTATTGAAAAAGCGGTTTTATATTGTTTTAATTAAATTCAGCAACGTTTCTTCTTCCGAATAAAGCAAGTAATTCTGCTAACGGGTCGTGATTTTGATATACGATATTGTAAACGGCCTTCGTTATAGGAAGCTCAACGTTATACTTTTCCGCCAAAACAGTCATTGCCTTTGCGGTATAAACGCCTTCTGCAAGCTTGTCGAATTTAACGCCCTTATAAAGCTCTTCGCCAAATCTTCGATTGTTAGAAAATTCTGAGAAAAGAGTGGTTTCGTAGTCACCCAAATGACAAAGCCCGTAGGCAGACAGCTCGTTGCCGCCCATAGCCCTTATAAGACGGGCAACCTCTCTTGCTCCTCTTGCCATAAGCGCGCCCTTTAACGACTTAAAGCCACCGCCGTCAAGTATACCTGCCGCAATGCCCATAACGTTTTTAGACGCCGCGCCAACCTCACTGCCGATAATATCCTCACCGTAGTAAAATCTTATCAGGTTGCTTTTAAGCTTGTCGGCAATCTCTTTAACCAAAGCCTTATTATATCCGTCTATTACCATACAGTTTGGCTTACCCTGAGTAAACTCCTGAATATGCCCGGGACCTACCCACACTGCAAGCTTATCCTTATCAAAGCCACTTTCAAGCATTATCTCGGTAAGACGTTTACCCGTGTCTTCTTCCAAGCCCTTCATGCACAGTACAACCGTCTTTGAATCTCCGCCCAAAACCTTAACCCTTTGAGCAACCTCCCTAAGAGCTTGTGACTTTATAGAAATTATAATAACGTCGGCAAAATCTATAGCCTCTTTTAAATCGGACGTAAGGGTTACGCTTTTACTAATTTTTACGTATTCGTTTTCGCCCGTTTCTTTTAATACGGCAAAATCCTTGCTCGTTTCCCTGCCCCACTCTAAGGTTTCAAATCCCTGTGATGACAGATACCATGTTATAAACGAGCCCCATCTACCGCAGCCGAGCACGGAAATCTTCATATAAGTCCCCCTATAAGTTGTTTATCGCGCATTTTTTACAATCAATAGCTCTTTAAAAGAGTGGATTATTTTTCTTTGGTAACCGCAACTCCGTCAGCCACAGTCTTTTTCTTGAAGGTAAAAACCTTTTCCTTTCCCTCTAAAAGCCTTAAAATATTTGCCCTGTGAAGCCAAATAGATATCACGCTTGCAACAACCGCAAGCACCAGTCTGTAAATTGTAAAGTTAGCAAAGTAGCCTCCGCCAACACCGTTAGTATTTAATAAGTAACATATAAGCGTTGAGATAATAAGACCGATCGCGCCCAATATTGAGCTGATAGAAACTATGTGTGTCAATAAAAATACGACGATGAAAACTATTACTATAAAGGTTAAGATTTTCCAATCTATTATCAAGGCAATAGCTGCGCCCACGGTAACTCCTTTTCCTCCTTTAAAGTTAAAGAATATCGGATAGGCGTGACCTAATATACAAGCTATACCCGTTGTCATTATACAAACCTCGGTATATTTGTCTTCTGCAATAAGCAAAACTACAGCGCAAGCTATAATCGCCTTTAAAAAGTCGCCCAACAGAACCAAAAGTCCACCCTTCGCGCCGTAAACTCTTGCCATATTGGTCGCCCCGGCATTGCCGCTGCCAAACTTTCGAACGTCACCCTTGTACACAAGCTTAGACAGAAGCACCGATACGCTTATAGACCCCATCAGATAGCCAACTATTAAACTTAAACCTATATATAATGCCAACATAAAATCACCTTTTAGAATATTTTATCACTAACGCTTTGATTTTGTCAAATAAAAAGCAAGTGAAAACCCAACATCTCCCAACTTTCATTATTAACACACCAAGCGTTTTTTATACTCTCACATATTATAAAAAACGTAAAACCAAACAATAACTTAAAATAGGCAATTCAACGTTGGGAGCGTGACGCTCCACCCATTTTATTGTAATTCTGGAGTTTTCGATAGAAAACGATAGAATCTGCTTTATCAAGCAGTTTTTAAAGGCTTAGATGCGAGGCAACGTGACGTTGCATCCAATTAGGGCTCCCAAAAATATAAGAATTTATAGAAACGACACGTGCCTAAAACATAGGAGCCTTTAAAACAAAAAGCCCCTGCTTAAACAGCAAGGGGCCTTCCTTCGGTAATAATTAAGTCTTACTCTAAAACAGCAGTTGCGCCTGCAGCCTTAAGGGTTTCAACCATCTTTTCAGCTTCTTCTTTAGCAACGTTCTCTTTAATAACGCCACACTTTTCAACCAAGCCTTTAGCTTCGATAAGGCCAGCGCCGGTAATATCCTTAACAGCCTTAATAACTTTAACCTTTTCAGCGCCGATTTCTTTAAGAACAACGTTGAATTCAGTCTTTTCTTCAACAGCAGGAGCAGCATCAGCAGCACCGGCAGCAGGGCCAGCAGCTACTACAGCAGCAGCGCTTACGCCGAATTCTTCTTCGATTGCTTTAACTAAACTGTTAAGCTCCATAACAGTCATACCTTTAATTTCTTCAATAAACTTTGCGATATCAGCCATTTTAATATCCTCTCTTTTAATATTTTTGTTTTTGCTCTTAAAAATTAAGCGTTTTGCTCTTTTTGTTCTGCGACTGCGTTAAGAGCAACAGCCAAGCCGCTGATAATGCTGGACAATGCACCAGCAAGTTTTGCAACAAGTACCTCTTTTGAAGGAATTGATGCGAGTGCTTTTACTCCGTTAGCATCAACATAAGCGCCGTCTACGAAACCGCTTTTTACTTTAATCTTATCGTTAGTGCTCTTACACATATCGCAAGCAACCTTTGCTGCACCTGTTTCGTCTGAGCCGAAAGCTACAGACGTAGAGCCGTTAAGATCAGCGTCGAAATCGGTAACGTTGAGTTCGTTGAAGGCACGCTTAAGTAAAGTGTTCTTTAAAACCTTATACTCAGTGTTAGCCTTTCTCATGTTGCAACGGAATTCGGTATCTTCGGCAACAGTCAAGCCCTTGTAATCGATTAAAATAACCGATTTGCTTGCCTGAATCTTTGCTTTGATGTCTTCAACTATTTGCTTTTTTGCCTCAAGATTTGCTGACAACTTTATTACCTCCGTTATTTTTTGCTTTGGCGTTTTACGCCGTGTTTTTAATGAAAACAGCCCTCGACCGCGCAAGGCAATCGAGGGCATGACAAAATTCAGCTTCTCAAAGTACCTCGGCGGGTAGCATAAATGCTTTAAAACCTGCTATCTTCGGTTATTTAACTATTAGATTATAGCACCTATTCGGTACTTTGTCAAACGAAATTAAGCGTTTTTAGGTAAAACTTTTACGCCGGGGCCCATCGTGCTGGTAAGAGAAATACTCTTAACGTATTGTCCCTTTGCTGCAGCAGGCTTAGCCTTGATAATTGCATCGAGTAAAGCGTTGTAGTTTTCTGCAAGCTTTTCTCTGCCAAAGCTCTTCTTACCGATAGCGCAGTGGATGATAGCTTGCTTATCAAGTCTGTATTCAACCTTACCTGCTTTAATATCAGCGATAGCCTTAGCTACGTCGTTAGTAACAGTACCCGACTTTGGGTTTGGCATTAAGCCCTTAGGTCCTAAAAGCTTACCGATTCTACCTACGACACCCATCATATCAGGGGTAGTAATAACTGCGTCGAAATCGAACCAGTTTTCCTTTTGAATCTTAGCAACAAGCTCTTCTGCGCCAACGTAATCTGCGCCTGCAGCTTGAGCTGCGTCTGCCTTTTCGCCCTTTGCAAGAACTAATACCTTAACGCTCTTACCGGTTCCGTTAGGAAGAACGATAACGCCTCTTACCTGTTGGTCTGCTTGCTTAGGGTCAACGCCTAATCTGCAGTGGAACTCTACGGTTTCGTCAAATTTAGCCTTTGCGTTAGCAATTACTAAATCAAGAGCTTCGTTTATTTCAAACTGTTTAGTGCGGTCAAATGTCTTTAAACTGTCGACATATTTCTTTCCGTGTTTCATTATTTAAAAGTCCTCCTTGTGGTTCATACGAGAATTACTCTCTCCCACCTCTATATTACTCTTCTACGGTAACACCCATACTGCGGGCAGTACCCTTAATCATGCTCATTGCTGCTTCTAAAGACGCTGCGTTAAGGTCAGGCATTTTTTGCTTTGCAATCTCTTCAACCTGTGCCTTAGTGAGCTTTGCAACCTTATCCTTGTTAGGTTTAGCGCTTGCTGACTGAAGACCGCATGCCTTCTTAATAAGAACGGGAGCAGGGGGGGTCTTAAGGATGAACGTGAAAGAACGGTCTTGATAAATAGTGATTACTACTGGAATAATCAAACCTACGTCGTTTGCAGTCTTTGCATTGAATTCCTTAGTGAAGCCCGGAATATTAATACCGTAAGGTCCTAAGGTTGAACCAACTGGTGGTCCTGGGGTTGCTTTGCCGGCAGCTAATTGCAATTTAACTATTGCAGTAACTTTCTTAGCCATATTTCTCCTCCATAAATTGTGGTTTTAACGAAAGCGCCATAGAAAAAATTTAACGCTCCTCCCACTTATATAAAGGCAAGTATAAACTTGCTTTTAATCGTGATAAAATACCGAAGCTTACGTTCGGTATATATATTATATAATAATGTATATCGGTTACGCGTCTACGCCGATTTTATCAAGCTGAATAAAATCAACCTCAACCTCAGTGTCTCTACCAAACATAGAAACCTTGACTCTTGCCTTCTGCGCTTCCATATTAAGGTCTTCAACCGTTCCGATAAAGGAATCAAGCGCTCCGGAAATAATCTTAACGTTATCGCCGATAGCAAGGTCACAAGACTCAACTCTCTCTTCAAGACGCATCTTTTTAACCTCGTCTTCGCCAAGAGGAATTGCCTTACCCTGAGGACCGACAAAGCCGGTTACGCCTCTCGAATTGGTAATTAAAAACCACATATCGTTAGAATAAACCATCTTTATAAAAACGTAGCAAGGAAGAATTTTTCTGAGAACAACCTTCTTTTTGCCGTTTTTTTCTTCGATAGTTTCTTCCATAGGGATTTTAATATCCAATATGGTATCACTTAAATTATTGTTTTCAATAAGCTTTTCAAGCGAGTCCTTAACAAGCGCTTCGTAACCCGAGTACGTATGAATAACGTACCATTTTGCCGTTCCCTGGCTCATATTAAAGCACCCCTAAAGCAGCCATTGCCGATTGAGCGGGCTTAATCAATTTTAATAAATAACCAAGACCTAAATCTATCAACATTATGATTACGAGCACGGAAACAACTATTGCAAGAACGCAACCAAGCTGCTTCATAACGGTTGAAAACGAAGGCCAAGTAACCTTTTTAAGCTCAGAGAAAATCTCTTTGATTTTACCCCACATACGCTTGAAAACGTTAGGTTTCTTGTTCTTTTTAACCTTTTTTTCAACAGGTTTTGATACTGCCGTATCCTTCTTGTTTTCCATTTATAGTTACCTCTTAATTTTTAGAAACGATTACTTCGTTTCTTTGTGAATGGTGTGCTTTTTGCAGAAAGGACAGTACTTGCTCATTTCAAGTCTGTCTGGGTCGTTTTTCTTATTTTTGTAATCGTCGTAATTTCTCTGCTTGCATTCTGTGCACGCCAAAGTGATTCTGGTTCTACTTCCTTTTGCCATATCTTTCGCCTTCCCAAAAAATTAACACCCCCAAGGAGTGCTTATATATTTTACACTACCTTTTTGAGTTTGTCAATCATTTTTTATTATATTTTATAAATTAATACCCCTAAAGGGGTAGTTTATAACGTTATTTAAAATTTTTACCGCAAAATCAACGCGCCGTAAACCGTCTGCGCCTTAACCTTGGGCAATTTCAGTATGAAAAAGAGGTTGTTTACGGCAACCTCTTCACTTGATTTTACGCATTATGCGGTATAATCTTATTCCTCGCCTTCGCCGTCGCCCTCGCCATAGAGGAATTGCTCTACGGTTGCGATAGCGTCAACCTCTTCGAATTTAGGATTCTCTTTAAGTCCGTGTAATTCTGCGCATTGGTCGATAAGAATTTTAGCGTATCTTACTGCTCTACCCGATTTGATACGAAGAAGAACGGGAACGGTAACGTACGTCTTCTTATCCGTCATATCCTTACAGTGGAACTTAGGGTCTGTGGTATTGATATCCATATTAAGATAAAGCTTTAAGGTCTTTCCGGCAACCGAAAGCTTTACAAAGTGAAGTCTGCCTTGGTTGATAGAGTCGAACTTCTTAGAAATTCTTGACTTAAGCTTTTTAAAACGAAGAGCGTAGTTTTTAAGCTCGTCGTATCTGTCTTGAATAACCTCGTCTGCTCTGAGCATTTTCTGAGCGAACGTGGGAGAAGGAATATACTTGGGCTTGTCTGCAACGACCACGTCGTCAAGCACGGGAGCGGTAGCCTCCGCAAGAGCAAGCTCCTCGTAAGCGTTATAATCCGCAGGATAATACTTTTGCTCGTCTCTGAGTGCAACGTCTAAAATAGCGTCGTCAACGTCAAAGCCGTCTTCACGTACGGTTGCATTAAATCCTTTTTCGTTTACAAGACTTTGGTCAATAACTTTTCCAAGATAAGTTCTCATCGCATAAACCTCGCTTTAAAGTAAAATTACACGTATATATTA
>JAZNDO010000008.1:0-33880 GCA_045588105.1 Christensenellaceae bacterium
AAGGGTTCGGCTGTTCGCCGATTAAAGTGGCACGCGAGCTGGGTTCAGAACGTCGTGAGACAGTTCGGTCCCTATCCATCGTGGGCGTAGGATATTTGAGAGGCTTTGTCCCTAGTACGAGAGGACCGGGATGAACGCACCTATTGTGCACCTGTTGTCGTGCCAACGGCATAGCAGGGTAGCGAAGTGCGGATGAGATAAACGCTGAAAGCATCTAAGCGTGAAACTCGCCTCAAGATAAGATATCCCATAACGTAAGTTAGTAAGACCCCTGGAAGACAACCAGGTTGATAGGTCGGGTGTGTAAGTGCAGTAATGTATTGAGCTGACCGATACTAATAGGTCGAGGGCTTATTCTCAATAAAATGAGACAATGAGCAATATATGTGTAACAAGCGTAAACTAAGAATTCATCGCCAACCTGATTTAAACTGATTCTATGTGGTTGTCAGTCTTCGACTAGAATAACATTTAGTATATATCCTGCTAAACAAGCAGATTATATAGCCATTGTGGTGACGATAGCGCTGAGGACCCACCTGTTCTCATTCCGAACACAGAAGTTAAGCTCAGCTGCGCCTAAAGTACTTGGCGGGCAACCGCCCGGGAGGATTGGTTGTTGCCACATTTCATTAAAAGCACGGTTCGTATGAACCGTGCTTTTTCTTTTTACAGGCTTATATACTTCGCTATCCTGCGTTTACTATTTCGCTTTCAAAACCTTGGTGACCGACAAGGTCTACCAAGTCTTTTCAAGCTCACGAGCCTTGGCTAGCTCGTATCTAATCCTTTACGGGTTTAAAGGATTATCTGCGTCGTTTGCCTGCGTTTACTGTTTCAAAAGTGCGACCACAATGACCAACAAGGTCTATTGTGTCCCCACTTTTTCACGAGCCTTGGCAATCTTGTATCTAAGCCATTAATGCTCTTTATAAAGGTTCTTTGTCAAATATTGGTGTAGTAATATAAAAATTGAAAAGTGCCTGTATAAGTTGATTAACCAACTCATACAGGCACTTTTATTAAATAATGTTATGCTTTTTACAATGCTCGAGCGCAATGTTTTTAAGCTTGTCGCTTTCGATATTGTTTTTTATATCCGTTGGGTCTACGTAATAGCCTTTTGATATCCTATCAAGAATTGATTCGCATAAAAAGGCGTCAAAGGCGTGGTCGCTGATAAAGATTTGCTCTATTTCGGTATTCATAGCTGTATTTATTCCATTTATTGCGCTTTTATAAATAATATTGTTGTTGCCAAGTAAAAATTTCATTTTACGCAAGCAATTTAGACCTTCCTTTAAGTCGGAAACCGAAAATCTGCCTTTAAAACCCGACGTTAAAGCGTCGCCACGCAAAATATTATCTATGGTGGTTTCTAAAACGTCGGATAGTGAAGGTAAAATTGCTACGTCGGGCAACGTTTCTCCTCGTTCCCATTTTGATACTGCTTGAAAAGAAATGTGTAACCTATCTCCAAGCTCGTTTTGTGTCAATCCTTTAGTTTTTCGTAAAAGTTGAATTCTTTCGCCAATTTTGATTGCGTCCATTTGTTTTCTCCTTATTTATTAAATTATCCTCGTTTAGTATAGCATAGTCAAAAGCTTTTGACAATAACCGTGTAGTTGAGAATATTTGATAAAATTTCTACTAAAAATTTTTATTAAACGGTTGCGAGATTACAAAGATTTTGTTAAAATGTAAAAACTGAAAGGAGCTGAATTATGAAAACGGTCTCGGTAAACGTTATGAGCTTGTGTGTTCCCTGCGAAAACCGTTGCAGACACTGTCTTTTGTCTTACGATGGAAAAATTTACGGAGCGGATTATCAACGAAGTAAAGAGTACGCTATTAAATTTTATGATTGGTTAAAAGAGAACCGCCCCGACCTCTCTTTTTTGTTTGGTTTTGGCTATTCTATGGAGCATCCGAATTTACCGGAGGAAATCAAGTTTTTGCAAGGCATAGACAGCGCAAGCGGAGAATTTCTACAGCTTGACGGCATGAAATTCAGAGGTCGTGAGGAGCTTAAGCATTTCTTAAATCAATTAAAGCAAAACGGTATAAAATTGATTGATTTGACCTTTTACGGAGAGCGAGATTATCACGATAAATTTGCCGCAAGAAAGGGCGATTTTGATTATATGGTCAGCATTTTAAAGGTGGCAAATGAAATCGAACTTGACGTCGAAATAGGTATTGCTTTAACTGACGAAAATGCCGAGCAGATGAATAAACTCGTCGAATTTTTTGAGGTGTTTAACTATAAAAGAATTTTCCTTTTCGTGCCTCATAGCGAGGGTAGGGGAGAAAGCTTGAATAAAGTTAGGCTGAGCGAAAAGGGGCTTAGCTTATTAAACGAAAAGACGCAAAAGCTACTAAATAGAAAGATTTTCAAAACAGAAAGCGAGTGGCTGAAAGAAAGCTATACAAAAAAAGAAAAAAGGATGATTTGTATAACCTTGACAAAAGAAAATCTCTCTTTTTTTGAAGGCTTAAGCTTTGAGGATGCTATAAGGTTTGTTGAAAATTTAGACGAGAAGTATTATAACTCAATACCGGAATTTACGAGTTTGGCAAAAACGTACGGCGACAAAAACGGAAATGAGCTTTACAGTCAAAGAGATTTATTTTTAAAATATCAAAGGAAATATATTGCGGACAATAAAATTAGCCTATACGATATTAACGACGAAAGGCAGTGTTTTAGCAGAAGATTTTAAAATTACAACAAAAAGCACCTCTATAAGTTGATTATTTAATAAAAACGGTGTATAATAGCCGTAAGAGGTGTGTTATGCAAAGAATAATGTTCGTATGGCACGGCAATATTTGCCGCAGCCCGATGGCGGAATTTATATTTAAAAAAATCGTAAGGGAAAACGGCAAGGAAGAGGAGTTTATAATTTCTTCCTCGGCAACGTCAACCGAAGAGATTTGGCGAGGCGTTGGCAACCCCGTTTATCCGCCTGCTAAACGCGAGCTTTTAAAACACGGCATAACTTGCGACGGTAAGCGCGCGGTGCAGCTAAAGGAGTCCGACTATGAAAAATACGACCTTTTCGTGTGCATGGACAGCGCAAACGTTAGAAATGCGAATAGAATTCTAAACGGAGATAGTCAAAACAAGGTGGTAAAACTCTTATCTTTTGCCGGTAGAGAGGACGACGTTTCAGACCCTTGGTATACGGATAGGTTTGACGTGGCGTATAAAGATATTTTTGAGGGCTGTGAGGCTCTATTCAAGCAAATAACCTTAAAAAATTACTAATTTTTTAAAGACGGATCTTTATCTCCGTCTTTTTTTGATTATGTTTGATTTGTTATTGCTTTTTGAAAAGAATTGTAGTAAAATGAAATTGTGTTTACTTTTTTATTAAAAAGTAACGGCACGTTTACGAATATCATTTTAGGATAAATTTTTCTTATACAAACGAAAGGGACTTTGTTATGGAAACTGTTACCAAGCGAAAATTTGACGGACAGAAATTTTTTGGAAAGGCAAAAAATATAAAGGATAAGACGGAGGCGTTTTGCTCGTCTAAAGCGTTTATTTTTGCCGTAGTATTTGTGACCTTCGTGTTTCACGCGCTGGCGTTGGATTTTTGGGGCATTGCGCTGTTTGCCCTTACCGCTTCGCTGTTTTTTACCGTATTTAAAGATTTCAGACCGGGAATGACCGTACTTCTTTCGGCCATTTTTATCGTGTCTACAAAAAACAGTCCGGGATACGGCACGGGGGACAACTACTACCTTAACCCCAAGATTTTACATCCGTTAATCGCCGTAGCTGCAGTTTTGGTCATCGCTATGATTGTGAGATGCATAAGGTACCGCAAAAACTTTTTATCGGGCAAGTCGTATATTCCTCTTTTAATACTTGCCGCAAGCCTTACCCTTTCGGGCGTTGGTAGAAAGTATTACGGACAAAGCTTTTCGTTCGGGCTTTTGATGGGGCTTACCTACGTCGGCCTTTACGTTTTGTTTATCGGTAACGTTGAGAAAAAGGAAAATCTTTTAGATTACGTTGCAACTCTTCTTTCCGCATTTTGTCTTTTGATTGCCGTACAAGTGGTGTTTTTGTATTTTATGCACGTGGTAAAAGGCGGACAGTTTGACAATAGCTGGAAAGGTAAAATTATAGTCGGATGGGGCGTCAGCAACATCGTTGGCGAAATGATGGTGTTTTTTATGCCTTTCGTAATGTATAAGGCTGAGCATAGCGAGAAGCATTTTAATTATTACAACCTTTTAGGTCTGTTTGCCATGACGATGCTGGTCTTTACCTTAAATAAAGCGGGAATGCTGTTCGGCTTCCCCGTTTACGCTATTTTATGGGTCAGACTTTTGGTAAAGAGCAAAAAGAGAGGAACTCTTTTCCTTACCGCTATAATCTATTTCAGCGTAGGCGTAATAATTTTAACGGCTATAGAGTCTGTTACGGGACTCACGAAGGTTTTTGAATATTTCAAGAACGTTTTTGACGAGGAGGACGGATTGAGTCTGTCGGCAAGAGACGACCTCTGGCTGCAAGCGTTCGCCTTCTTTAAGGACAGTCCTTGGATTGGCGAAGGCTTTGCAAGGAGCTTTAACGAGCAAATATATACAATAAAAAGGGCAACGATGTTCCAGACCCTTTCGCATAATTTTATAATTCAAGCTATAGGCTCCGGCGGATTAATGGGCGTAATAATTATGCTTGGCTTCGTCGTTTATATGGCGACACGCTTCTTGGGTAAATACGAGGGTAAGTTCCACTTGATTTGCTTCGGCGCGTTATATTTCGGTATTTCTCTTTTCGATACGACGTATTTTATTACGTACAGCGTAATGTTTTTAATGTTTATATTAGTCGTTTTAGAAAAGCTTTCCTCACCGAAGGATTTGCCGACAGAGCCTAAAATGCTATCTAAAAAAACGGGGAGCAAAAAATGAAAAAAATAAAAGTATTATTTCCTTTTGTAGAGGCAGGCTTTGGACATATAATGACCGAAAAGTCTATATGCGACGCCTTTGAAAAGAAATACGGCGAGTATTGCGAGGTTATCCGCAGTGATTTTTACAAAGAAACGGGCAGCCCTGCAATGAAGAAATTTGAAGACAGGCTTTGCAAAGAGGTGCGCAGGTACAACGAGTGCCATCTTTACGGCTACGCGAGCATTTTTGCAATGAACGTTTTCGGCTCTAAAATTTCAAGCTGGTTCGTAATGAAAAAGCTTATAAAAAACTCCTTTCGTGATAGCGTAAAGTATATAGAAGAGATTGCGCCCGACGTTGTGGTAAGTACGCACTGGGCGACGAATTACTATGCCGAAAAGGCGAAAAACAAGCCGTATACGGTAACGTATATCCCCGACGCGCACGCAAACGCTCTTTTCAGATACAAAAGCGATTTTTCTATGATATCCATGCCCGAGGGCTATAAAAGGGCAAGAAGGTTTAAGCGCAGATACAATAGCGACAACTTTAAGCTTTCGCCCTTGGCGATAAGGCAAGAGGCGTTTGAGGTTAGCGAGGACAAAGCCGAGCTCAGAAAAAAGCTCGGTCACGACGATAAATTCACTATTTATATAACCGAGGGCGGATACGGAATAGGTATGGCAGAGGAGCTTTGCAAACGACTTATAGAAGAGGATTTACCCATAAGCGTAAACGTCGTTTGCGGTAAAAATCCCGAGCTTTTTGCCCGCCTTTCACAGCTTAAGAGCAAGGGTAATCTGTCCTTTTATCCGTACGAATTCTGCAATAACGTATTAGAGCTTATAGCCTCGTCTGACCTCTATCTCGGCAAGAGCGGAAACGGACTTATGGAAGCAGCCTTTTACGGTGTGCCGATAGTAGTTACCCACTCTGCAAACGACATAGAAAAGCTTATAGCAGAGCATTACGTAAGCCACGTCAAGGACGCGGTCAGAATTTTTAACGTTAATAAATGCGTTGAATTTATAAAAGGGGCACTTTCGGGCAGCGAGGAATATGAGGAGCTTAAAAAGCACAGAAAACCGAGAGAAGAATACGGCGGAGAGGGAATTGCCGACCTTATTTTTGAAAAAATAAACGAAAAATATCATTTGAGATAATATGTTAAAAATAAAAGAAGTCGAAAAAAACTCAATAGGCGAAGAGCTTGGGCTGAAAAAGGGCGACGAGGTGCTTGCGTTTGACGGACACGGGGCAGTCGACGTTTTAGACTATCTTTATTATGACGAAAAAGAGAGCTTTACCCTGACCGTGCGCCAAACTGACGGCGACGAGTCCTCGTGCGAGATAGAAAAGGATGAGGACGAAAGCTTAGGGCTTACCTTTGAAAGCGATAATTTGGATATCCGTACCTGCCATAACCACTGCATTTTTTGTTTTATTGACCAAATGCCGTGTGGGATGAGGGATACTCTCTACGTAAAGGACGACGACTACCGCCAAAGCTTTTTATGCGGAAATTTCGTAACCTTGACAAACCTCAGGGAAGAGGACGAGGAGAGAATCGCAAGGCTAAAGCTCAGTCCTTTGTATATTTCCGTGCACACGATGAACGGTGAGCTTCGCAAAAAAATGACGGGCAACCGTTTTGCCGACAGAATAGGCGTTCAGCTTAAAAAATTTGCAGATGCAGGTATAACGATGCATACGCAAGTCGTTCTTGCAAGGGGTTATAACGACGGAAAAGAGCTTGAGTTTACTGCAAGAGAACTCTTTAAGCTTTACCCTTACGTGCAGACGATGGCAGTCGTACCCGTCGGTATGACTAAGTTCAGAGAGGGGCTTACCCAAATACCGGATATTGACGGCGAATACGCCAAGGAGATAATCGGTTTAGCAAAAAAATTAAACGAAGAATTTGGCTGTAATTTTATTCAGCTTGCCGACGAATTTTATTTCAGGGCAGGCTCAGAGGTTGAGCCTTATGAGTTTTACGGTAGCTTTGCCCAAATAGAAAACGGAGTCGGCACTACTGCAAAATTCTTAAAGGAAATAGACGAAAACCTAAAAAACGGAAAATTTAAAAAGAAAATCCTGTTGATTTCGGGCACATCGGCAAGCGAATTTATAAAAAGACAAGCTCAAAAGGTTCAAAATGCCGTAAAGGGCTTAGAGATAAAGGTTTTATCCGTCAAAAACGATTTCTTTGGCGAGACGGTAAACTGCACGGGGCTTTTAACGGGGCAGGATATATTAAACGCCGTGCAAAAAGAGGGCGAGGGCTACGGTATAATCGTTATGCCCTGCCACGTATTAAAGGAAAAATCCGACCTCTTTTTAGACGGAATGACTGTAAAAGAATTAGCCAAAAAGACCGGTAAGAGGGTTAGAATAACAAACGGCACGGGAGAGAGCTTTGTAAAAGCCTTGTCCTGCCGTAAATTTTAGGAGGAATAAAAGTGAGTAAGCCGTTAGTAGCAATAGTAGGCAGACCAAACGTAGGCAAATCCACCTTTTTTAATAAAGTAACCGGACAAAAATTATCTATAGTAGAGGATACGCCGGGCGTAACGAGAGACAGACTTTACGCAGACGCGGAGTGGTGCGGAAAGGCGTTTACTCTTATTGATACGGGCGGTATAGAAATCAAGTCCACAGACGAAATGTGGAGGCATATAAAAAGTCAAGCAGAAATCGCCATTGAAACTGCAGACGTAATAATCTTCTTTTGCGATGCGAAAACAGGCCTTACCGCTTCCGACTACGACGTTGCCGAAATGCTCCGTCGCTCTCGCAAGCCGATAGTCCTCGCGGTGAACAAGCTCGACACCTATAAGGAAGAAATTTTATTCGACTTTTACGAATTAGGTCTTGGCGTGCCGTTTGGTATATCGTCAGAGCAAGCTAAGGGACTTGGCGACCTTTTGGACGAGGTTTGCTCGTATTTTGACCAGGTTGACCCCAGCGCCGACGCGGATAGACTTAAAATTGCAATCGTAGGTAAGCCAAACGCAGGCAAGAGCCGTCTTACCAATAAGCTTTTGGGCTACGATAGAACGATTGTTTCCAATATAGCAGGAACAACTCGTGATGCAATCGATACCCCACTTGAGGTAAACGGCAAAAAATACACGATTATCGACACGGCCGGTATAAGAAAGAAGAGGTCTGTTGAGGACGGAGTGGAGTATTATAGCGTTCTTCGTTCGCTTGCGGCAATTCGCAGGGCAGACGTTTGTCTTATCGTTATCGACTCCTCCGAGGGCTTAATCGAGCAGGACGTAAAGATAGCAGTCTACGTGCACGAGCAGGGCAAGCCCTCGATTGTGGTTATGAACAAGTGGGATTTAATAGAAAAGGACACCCACACGATAAACGAGTTTGAAAACAAGCTTAAGGTAGACCTTGCGTTTATGGACTATTTTAAGTCGGTATACATTTCCGCGGCGACAGGTCAAAGAACGAATAAGCTCTTTGATTTGGCAAGAGAGGTTTACGAAAACTCTTGCAAGCGTATAACAACAGGTATGCTTAACGACGTGGTTGGCGATGCAATCAGAGCAACCGAGCCGCCCTCTAAAAACGGCAGAAGACTCAAGATTTATTATGCCGTTCAAGACGGAACGAATCCGCCTGCCTTCGTATTTTTCGTAAACAATTCCGACCTTATGCATTTTTCGTATTTAAGGTTTTTAGAGAATACGATAAGGCGCACCTTTGGCTTTGAAGGGACGCCGATAAGGATGTTTACCCGCGAGAAAGGGGAGAACGAATAAATTTAAAACACCTTTAGCTAAAATAGACGGAGGGAAAATGAAAACGGGAGTATTGAAAATTTTATTTGTTACACTTATACTGTGCGTAACTCTTTTTTCGGTTTCTTGTACGAATAATAATCGGGTACAAGAGGGTGAAGGTGTACACGTATGTGATTTTAGCCTTCAGAAATCTGACCAATCCTTCCATTGGAGCGAGTGCAGCTGCGGAAGAATCGGCAGCGGCAAAATCGCGCACAGCTATTCCTCGGAGTGGAAGTATGACAATAAAGACCACTACTATCAATGTGAGTGTGGCGCAAAGCAGGGCAGTCAGCCGCATCAATGGGAGCAAGAAAACGGCGACGTTGACGGAAAGAAATGCTCTATTTGCGGGTTTATTCTTACCGAATATAGAGGCATAGAATTTGCGACCTTAACTCTTGACGGGGAGAGCGTATACGGCAAGGTTTCTAATGCGACGGCTGAGTTTTTCTTCGAAAACGAAGTAAAAATTAATGGGGACGCCTATTACGAAATATCTAAAGACAGTCTTGGATTAACGACGGTAGCAAATAAAACGCTTTCTCTTTCCGTGGGAGACAACGTGGTTTTCCTGTTTGTGTACGTAAACGGAGAGGTTGTTGAGGGGTACAGAGTTACTATTCGCCGTAGGCCTATATACAAGGTTGACTTTAACGTAAACGGGGGTAGCGCTGTTGCAAGTCAGTACGTTGAGGAGGACGGAATTGTCGTCGCGCCCATTTCTGAAAAAGACGGCTATAATTTTGGCGGATGGGACTATGATTTCAATAAGCCCATAACTCAAAGCATGACCGCAAATGCAAGCTGGTCAGCGCAAACCAATATTCCTTATACGGTTGAATATTATCTTCAAAACGCAGAAGACGACGAGTACACCTTAGACCACTCTGAGGTCTTTTACGGCACGACGGATACGGTTGTGCAAGCACAGATAAAGGAATTTGAGAATTTTACCTATAATAAAAATCACAGCACGGACAGTCAGGTTTTAAAGGGTGACGGCAGCACCGTGCTGAGGGTTATGTATTTTCGCAATTATTTTTGGGTAGAAACAAGAGGAAATAATCAAAAAGCAGGCGATTTTACAAGGCTTAATGCGAGTTACAGATATCAAAAGCAGGTGACCGTAACGGCGCAAACCAACGAAGGCTATACCTTTAACGGCTGGTACGAGGGCGAAGCCTTAATTTCTGAGGATGAAGCCTTAACCTTCGTTTTAGAAAAGGATACGTATTATACTGCTAAGTGGACGGCAAACGACGACACGCCGTATACCGTTAAATATTATCTTGAAAATGCAAATAATCCCCAATATCAGTTAGCCTTCTCTAAGGTTTTCTACGGCACTACGGACAAAACTATAACTATTGACGTAGAAACGATAGAGAATTTTGTCTACGTTGCCGACAGGAGTCAAATTACCGGAACGATAAAAGGTGACGGCAGCAGTTTCTTTTCTATATGTTATAGGAGAAGGCTCCACAACGTTTCCTGTGAAAGCGAAAAGGGAAAAATTACCAAATCCGGTGATTTTAAATATGGGGCTACCGTTAAAACAGAGGCAATCCCATACGCCGGTTATGATTTTATGGGCTGGTATTGCGGAGACGAGTTGCTTTCTGACGAAGCCTCAATCACCCTCGTTATAGAAGAGGCTGTCGTTGCAAGATTTAAAGAAAAAGAAGAAATGTCTGATTTTATCTTCTCTTCGACCGCAAACTCCTGTAAGATTAGCGGCTTAAAGAACGACGGTGCTACCGAAATTACAATACCCAAATACGTAACGGCTATAGACAGTCGAGCGTTTTATGGGTGCGGTAATTTAACAAGCGCGGTTATAGGAAACGGCGTGGCAGCAATAGGCGACTATACGTTCTATTCCTGCGATAATTTAACGAGCATAGTAATAGGAAACGGCGTAACCGAAATAGGTAAGCAGGCTTTTGCAAATTGCGGCAGCTTAATAAGCTTGGTAATCGGTAAAAAGGTAACGACGGTAAACGAGGGGGCGTTTTCTTCTTGTGTTAAGTTAGTAGAGGTAATAAATAATTCTACCCATATAACGGTAACAAAGGGTTCAAAGGAAAACGGTCACGTTGGTTATTATGCTTTATCGGTATCAAACTGTGACGACGGCTACGTTAGCAGAATTTCTAACGACAACGGCTATATAATTTATACAGATGGAGAAGAAAAGCTGTTGATGGGCTATAACGGCGCGGAAGCAGACATTGTTATTCCGGATTACGTAACGCAAATTTATAATTATGCGTTTAGAAACTCAGGCGGTTTAACAAGCGTTTATATAGGCGATAACGTAACGGAAATAGGCGAGTATGCGTTTTACTCCAGCGAAGGTCTGACAAGCGCGGTTATAGGAAACGGCGTGGCAACGATAGGCGAATACGCCTTCTATTCCTGCGATAATTTAACAAGCATAGTAATAGGAAACGGCGTAACGGAAATACGCGAGGGCGCTTTCTATTTTTGCACAAAGCTAACAAGCATAAAATACAGAGGAACAGAGGAGCAATGGTTGCAAATAGATAAAGGAAGCAACTGGGATTACAGAACGGGATATTATAACGTAACGTATAACTGTCAGGAATAAAAAAGCGGAATAAAATACGGCAAGCCTAAAATTGGAATATACACCGATTTTGGCTTGCCGTATGCTTTTTATCGTTATTATGCAACACGTACGAGATAAAAAGTAATAAACTAAATTCCTCCCCCATATAATATAATGATTTATATGCGGGAGGAGTTTTTTATTTATGCAAAAATTCGACATATACGGCGACTTGGCTAAAAGAACTGACGGCGATATCTATCTCGGCGTAGTAGGTCCTGTCAGAGTCGGCAAGTCAACCTTCGTTAAAAGGTTTGCCGAAATGCTTATTATGCCCAATATCTCGGGCAAAAACAAAAAACAAATGGCGATTGACGAGCTTCCTCAGTCGGGTGACGGAAGAACGGTCACAACCACAGAGCCAAAGTTTATTCCGAGCGAGGCGGTAAAGGTTACCCTTGGCAAGACTCACGCCAAAATGCGCCTTATAGACTGCGTTGGCTTTATGGTAAACGGAGCAATCGGCGCAGAGGAGGACGGCAAGCCTCGCCTTGTGCAAACGCCTTGGCAAAAAGAGCCGATTCCCTTTGAGGAGGCGGCGGAAATCGGCACCGAAAAGGTTATAAAGGAGCATTCGACGATTGGCGTCGTCGTAACGACCGACGGCAGCTTTACGGGGATTGAAAGGAAGGCTTACCTGCCTGCCGAGGAAAAGGCGATTTCTCGCCTTAAGGAGATTGGAAAGCCCTTTATAGTGGTGTTAAACTCCAATGAGCCGACTTCTAAAAACTGCTTGGCTTTAACTGAGGACTTAAGACAAAAGCACGGCGTGGAAGTCGTTGCGTTAGACCTTTTAAATTGTGATGAAAACGCGTTTAACCGTGTTATAGAGGGGGTTTTGGGTGAATTCCCTATAAACTCCTTCGAGGTTTGCCTTCCCGATTGGCTCAGAGCTCTGCCGCCCGAAAACAGAGTTGTCGGCGAGATAATTTCGGCGACTAAAGAGGCTTCTAAGTCGGTAGAAAAAATGAAGGATTGTTACCTTTTAGAAAACGCTTTGGCAAGCGTGGAAAAGATTATTCCCGAAAAAACCGAGGTGTTTGCAGGCGAGGGCAGAGCAAGGTTAAAGCTCGCGTGCGAAAAAGGACTTTTCTACGACGTTTTAAGCGAAACCTGCGGAGAAGCCATTGACGGCGAATATAAGCTTATGAGCTTTGTCCGCGACCTGTCAAAGGCAAAGTGGGAATACGATAAAATTCGCGTTGCTCTGTCCGACGCCGAGGCGAAGGGCTACGGAATCGTTCTTCCTACCGAAAAGGACCTATCCTTGGGCGAGCCGTCGCTTACTAAAAACGGCAGCCGTTACGGCGTTGCGGTAACCGCAGAAACAGAAAGCCTGCACGTTGTAAAGGTTGGGGTGAGGGCAACTGTAAATCCCGTTTCCGGAACTAAAAAGCAATGCGAGGATTTTATTGAATTTATTCAAAGCGAAGGCGAAAACGGTGGGCTTAGCGAGGCAAACGTATTCGGCAGACCGCTTGGAAAAATCGTTTTGGATGAGGTCAGTCAAAAAACTGACGCAATGCCAAACGAAACCAGAGAAAAAATGCAGAGAGTCGTTTCTAAAATGGTCAACGACGGTAAATATAAAATGCTGTATTTCGTTTATTAAAAACGCTTTTGCTTAATTATATTATCAAAAAAAGAGGTTTATAAAACCGTATAAAGCTCGGCGAAAGAAAAAGGGTCGGCAACTCACGTTGCCGACCCTTTGCATTTTTTATTGATTATTCGTAATCCTCTTGTTCGTCAGAGTATTCGCCCTCTTCTACGTAGCCATCTTCTGCATAGCTTTCTTCTGCGTATGGAATTTCCTCGCCGTAAGAATCCTCGGCATATTGGTTATCTTCGCCGTATGAGGTTTGCCCGTTCGCAAAAGTGTCCGTTACGTATCCGTCGGGAGTTATGCCTGCGTGTCCGAGTCTGCGCGCTTCGCGTCTGAGTCTGCGCGCTTCGCGGCGCTGTCTTTTGATTTCGCGCTTAATGGCTCTTCTTCTTGCAGAATAGAAGAAACCGAATACAAAGAGCACGATTGCGCAAATAAACGGTATCAACGTTGATGAAGAGAATTTAATCTTAATTGCGCTGCCAAAAAGCATCTTCAGCATATCAACAACCTCTTGTTCCATTTGAAGCGTATCTACAAGGAAAGCAGGTGGATTAGCTAAGAGAGAAATGACGGTGTTTGGTATAATCGCCAATATTACGTACGCAAAGCCGCCGAGTATTATAGCGGATTTAAGCTTAATAAGCTTGTTTTTCATTCCGAGCTTGCAAAGCATTTTAAATAAGAGGAATATCCACCAGAATGCCGCGAACGCTACAAGACCAAGGAGCCCGATAGCCACGTATCGAACGACCACCAACACTTCTTCGGTTATTGCTTCCAATAACATATCTCTGAGCATCTCGTCAATAGGCTTAGCTTCTTCGCCGTTTGAGTCTGTTGATTCTGATTGAACGCTTGAGTCTGTTGACTCCGATTGGGAGCTTGAGTCTATTGACTCTGACTGAGCGCTTGGCGCAGAAAATTTATGAATAGAGTGAGCTATTCCGAGAGAGATGGGAGAGTATTCGGGGATATGTTCATCGCCGAGATTCTCATCGGGGTTGCCTTCGTCGTAAGAGCCCTCGCCCTCGCCAGAAAGCAAGCCTGAAAGCAATGCGGAGAGAATACCGTCGCCGTCAAGATTTCCGTTTTCGTCAGCGAGCTCGCCAAGAACCTCGGCAATTGTTTCTTCTATCATTTCAAGGTCCTCGTCGGTAAGGTCTTCAACGTCTTCGCCTAAAACTCCGCTTGCCTGAATTTTATCAAAGGAATCGGTAACTATCTCCATAACGGTATCGGTAACGGAGTCTACCGTTGCGTCGTCACTGTACAATTCGTCGATAAGCTTGGTCGTTTGCTCGTCGATAAACTCGTCGTCAAGACCTGCCTCGTTTAATTTCGTTTGAAGCTCCTCGGTTGATATACCTTGCTCCTTAGCTATCTCTGAGATACTTATTTTAACTGCGGACGATACTCCGACCTTAGCTATTTTTTGCTCTATCTCTTTGAGGTAATCAGCGTCTAAAAGAGCAAGAAGGTCGTCAACCAAATCAAGAACGAATTCCTCAGCCTTTTTGGTGTCAGAAGAAAGGGCGCAGCTCATAAGAGTGCTCATTTTGATATCGGTCTTCAATTCGATTGAGAAATTCTCCTTTGCCAATTCTTCAAAAATGATAGACATCATGTCCGCCGTCTCGTCAGCATCTTCATCTGAAGATTGTAAATCGGGGTTAGATTCTCCGCTTTCTTCGCCCGCATCCATATTTTCAAGCAAGAAGCTTGCTACCTCTTGGTTAAAGGTGAACTTAACCTTAAAGGACCAAATGGGGAAGAAGAAATGTCCTAAGATTGCCAAAGCGCATATAGCCGCAACTATTCCGTTAAGAACGGCTATGGGTAATTTTTTCATGTTATCCTCCTATAAATGTAAAGTTTTCGGTAAGCGTGAAATAAAAAATTGCGTTTACCTGTAATTCGGCGTGCGAGGTGTCGGCTTTCAAACGTTTTTGCAAGTCTGCGCCGCGCAGTTGTAAAATAAAAAACCGTGCAAGTAAGCACGGTTAATTACGAAATTAAAAATACTATGCTACGAAACCTTTTCTTATTAAATCCCAAATCTTTGAGAAGAACAGCTCAACCTTGTCGAGGTTGCCGATTAAATATTCTTCGCAAAGGAAGGAGTCTTTAGATAAGGTTGCGAGAAGGTCGTTTATAGCCGTCGATACGCCCTCGGGCATAAAGCTCCAGCCCGAAGCTAAGGTCGCAAGATAAACGAGTGAGCATGGGATAAGTAAGCCCCAAGCAACGCCTAAAGCTATACCGAGTAATTTATCGAAGAACTTTATTCCCTTAAGGTCGCAGATTGGGTGAACGATTTTCTTTAAAATCTTCCACAAAATACCAACGACTATCGTCAATGCTATGTACAGTACGAAGAGAATAAGGTATTCCGCTAAGAGAGAGCCGGTGTTTTTGCCAAACGTAGCGGCAAACTCGTCAAGGAAGGTAATACCCGAAAGAGAATCGCCAATACCCTTAACTACGTCCCCCAAAAAGCTTTCGTACAAAAGGTTGTAAACGGGTCTTAAAAGAAAATATGCGCCGATTACGGCAGCGATTCCGCTAAAAATGCTGAAGACCTGTCTTGCAAAACCGCGGATAAAGCCGATAAGTGCAAACAATAGCGCAAACGCAATACAAATGATATCTAAAATCATAGTGGATAAAAACCTCCAACTTAATTTAACACTCTTATTCTAACATATTATTTTTAATTTTGCAAGAGGTTTATAAATAAAAATTAAAGTAAATAATCATATTTATGAGAAATTTTTGTATAAACGGCGAAAGGACTCTCTCCGCGGAAAAAATTCGTATACGGTTGAGTGAGTTGCTTGAGGGAAAAATTCCCATAATAATTTGTATCGGCACCGACGCCGTAGCAGGCGATTGCTTAGGCCCTCTTGCAGGAAGCATGCTTAAGCAAAAATTATTGGGCAAGACCTACGTTTTTGGTACGGTTGACTGTCCTATAACCGCAAAAGACGTGTCGTTTGTCGCAAATTTTATAAAAAACGCTTATCCGGAGAGCGCGGTGCTTGCAATAGACGCCGCTCTTGGGGGGAGAGACGAGGTTGGAAAGATTAAGGTTTTTAACAGCCCGATAAAGCCCGGGCTTGGAGTGAATAAAAATTTGTCTGAAATAGGCGACGTAAGCATAATCGGGGTAGTAGAGGAGAAGGAAAAGGGCAGCAGGTTTCTTTCCTCGGTAAGGCTTTCGCTCGTGTACGGACAGGCAGAAATTATAGCCTCTGCCGTCGAAGGTTATATAAAAGAAGCTGTCGGAGAAAGCTTTTTTGCTTTGCCAAAAACTGCTAATAAGTAGTAAAATCTTGCAATAATCGACTTATAGGGCAACAAAACCCCCAATAAGCCGATTTTTTATACAAAAAACAAAGATTCAAAGCCGTGTATTATATAATGATTAAGCAAAAAAGTTTTTTAAAAAATTTTTATAAAACTACTTGACAAGCTATACTGTGTGATGTATAATACTATGCGTAACGAGGTATTAACCGAAAATCAAGGAGGTAAAAGTGGATACTCAACTGAAAAGAGGTCTTTTGGACGTTTGCGTTCTTTCGGTTTTGTCGAAAGGGGAGTCGTACGGATATAAGATTATATCCGACCTGTCGTCGCACATTTTAATTTCGGAGTCGACGCTATATCCCATTTTGAAAAAGCTGGAGCAAACGGGATGCGTAACGACGAGAAAAGCGGAGCATAACGGCAGGCTCAGAAAATATTATATTATCACAGCTATGGGAAAAGAACGCATAAAGGAATTTTTAACCGATATGCAAGAATTTTTGGATGTGCACGAATTTATCAGACAAGGAGGTTCGTTATGAAGTTAAAGGAAAAATGGCTTAAGGGCTTAAATCGCGCTTTATATAAAATGCCTAAGGACGAAAGGTTAAAAGCAACGGAATTTTATCTTGAGCTGATAGACGATAAGATAGAAAGCGGAGAAGGCGAAGCCTCAGTTATAGAATCGCTTGGCAGTCCTCAGGACGTTGCAAAAAAGATTTTAGACGAAAACGGAATTAAATATAACCGTGCAAATAAAAACGTAGGAGAAAAAATAGTTGAAACCGCAAGCAAATTACCCCTTTGGGCTGTTATAATCATAGGTTTTTTCGCCGTGGCGGTCGGCTTGCCTGTTGTAATCGGCTTAGGCGCGGCGCTGCTTAGCGTAGTCGTAACCTTTTGGGCTGTTTTCGGCGCGATGGTCGGAAGTGCCGTAGGATGCGTGGTCGCAATTTTTGTAAGTATTATATTGGGAATAGTCGGCTTCGTCAGCAACGGCGTTGCTTTCGTTGGCGCGTGTATTTTGGGCTTGGGCGTAACGATGATTCTTGCAGTAGGCTTTTGGTACTTGGCAACCTATACTACGGAGTTTACGGTATACGTTTGCAAAAAGCTTGGCAAAGGAGGTAAAAAAGCATGAAAAAAAGCAATACCTTTATTAAATTGCTGCTTATATTCGGTGTGATTTTAACCTTGGTAGGCGGTATAATTTTTACGGTTGCTATGACGGCAAGTAAATGGGATTTCAGCGTTTTGGCTTCTCACTTATATCAAAAAAAAGTCGTTGAATTAACCGAGGAGCAGACGGAAGCTGTTTCTAAGATAAAGATAGAAATGTCAACCGCAGACGTTAAAATCGAATATCACGACGGACAAAAAATTATCGTTGAGGGCTTTGACGTGACTAACCTAAAGGGTAAAATTTTGAGAAGATTTACTACTTCCGTTTCGAACGGCGAGCTTTCGGTTACCCTTAAAAGGGAAAAGTCGCATATTTTTTCAATGGGCACGAGCGGTGACTGTGACGTAACGGTAAAATTGCCTAAGGAAAAGGTTGTTGACCTTTCAGTCGACCTTTCTACGGGTGACGTTATAATAGGCGAAAAAGGCAAGGATTACAAGCTTGGCAAGATTGAAATCGAGCAGTCGACGGGCGATACGAAAATCGAAGCAAACGTCGAGTGTAGCAGCTTGGACGTTGACGGCTCAACGGGTGACGTTTTCGTAAACGGAAATTTAAAGGTTAACTCACTTGAGGTAGAAACAAGTACCGGAGAGCTGTATATAAACGCAGAAATAGAGGCTCAAACGATAGAAGTTGAGCTTTCGTCGGGCAAGGTTATATGTGGCAGCTTTATTACCGCAAGTAAAATAGACGTAGAAACGTCGACGGGCGACGTAACCTTAAAGCTTTTGGGCTCAAGGTCGGAATATAATTATAGCTATGAAGCGTCTACGGGCGAAAGCAATATTTATCCTATGCAAAACGCAGGGGCAACGAAGACCGTCCGTGTTACCGTTTCGACGGGTGATATTTATATTTATTTTGAAAGATAAAATAGGCTATAAGTCGATAAACTGGCAAAACGTAGATTTAGTTATAGCATGGGAATATCGACTGTCGGCAGAGCATAGCTTTATAAAATGACAATGCGCCGAGCGAAATTTTCGCTCGGCGCATCCTTTAAAATAAGTTGATTTTTATAAGCGTTACGCGCTTTTACCCTTGGTTTTGTCGATTTCGTCGGTTTCTCCGTAGCAAACCTCTTTGTTTTCTTTGATGAGCGTTGCAGAAAAATCGTCAAAATTCTTGGGTTCTATAATTATTCTCAAAGTGCTTTCGTCTTTGAAATTTACGACCAAAACGTCAGTCCTTACGTTTTTAATAATATTGTCTATTTCTTTTATGGAGTAGCTGTCGGACATAAAGCCGAATTTGACGGTCAGCTTGCCGTTTTTTATCGAATATTCCGAAGACAGCAGTATCGCCGTTATAAAAACCGAAATTACAATAGGAAGGGCAAGACACAAAATAACCGAAATATATTTGTAAGTGTCCAAAGCGATTTCGGAGGAAAGCGAAGTGATAAACCGAATCAAATTCCACGTGAAACAAACTGCTGCCAAAACGTACATAATGGCGAAAAGTATTTTTAAAGTGTTAGAAAATTTATATTTAAATTTCATATCAACCTCGCAAAACCTTGATATAGGTATTATATACCAAAATTTCTCGCAATGCAATAAAAAGTTTGATAAAAAGCAAGTTTACGTGGGCAAGTCTTACGCTAAAGATTGCAAAATTGTCGAAAATATGATAAAATGAGGAATATCAAGAAACATAGGTAATAAAATGAGTATTTTAGAAATCAGGGGCTTAACCCATCGATACGACGACAGAGACCTTTTCGTAAAATCCGACCTCGTGGTAAATAACGGCGAGCATATCGGCGTGGTAGGTCTTAACGGCGCCGGCAAATCAACCTTCATAAATATAGTCGCAGGCAAGCTGGTGCAAGACGACGGCGAAATCAAGCGTCAGCCCAACCTCAGAATAGGCTATCTCGACCAGCATGCTACCTTAGATAAGTCTTTAACCGTTATGGAATATTTGAGAGGCGCGTTTTCTTATCTTGACGATATAAACGCAAGGCTCGAAAAAATGTACGAGGATATGGGCACGGCGGATGGCGACGCGCTGGACAGATTAATAGAAAAATCATCTAAGCTTCAAGAGCAGTTAGACGACGCAGGCTTTTACGATTTAGAGTCCCAGATAAAAAGAGTAGCAAACGGCTTGGGCGTAAATAAGTTCGGCTATGAGTCGCTTATCGGCAATTTGTCGGGCGGAGAAAGAGCAAAGCTGATGCTTTCTAAGCTCCTTTTGGAGGGGCAGGACTTAACCCTTTTAGACGAGCCGACAAACTTTTTGGACGTGGAGCACGTAGAGTGGCTTATTAAATATTTGAACGGCTATAAAAAGACCTTCCTCGTAATTTCGCACGATACCGTTTTCTTGAACGAAATAGCAAAGGTTATAGTCAGCATAGAAAACGGCAGGATAAGAAAGTTCTCCGGTAACTACGACCAATATTTGGTTCAAAGAGAAATTTTGAATAAGCAATACGAGGACGAGTACAATCGACAACAAGCCGAAATCAAAAAGCTTCAGGACTATATTGACAGAAACAAGGCGAGGGCGTCAACGGCAGGTATGGCAAATTCAAGAAAGAAGATGCTTGACCGTATCGAGGTTATGGCAAAGCCCCTCGTTGAAAAGGACTGTGAATTTAACTTCCCTTATATTGAGCTAAACTCAAAGGATATGCTTGTTACGACAGATTTAAAGGTCGGCTACAATTCACAGCTTATTCCCGATATAAATCTGCATTTAGGCTCTCAAACCAAGGCGTGGATAAGGGGTACTAACGGCGTTGGTAAAACCACGCTTATTAAAACCCTGCTTAGAAAAATTCCAATGCTTGGCGGTAGATTTGCCTTTCATCCTGCGGCAAAAATAGGCTATATCGAGCAGGACCTCAATTTTGACAACGGCAATTTGCCTGCGTACGCGGTATATCAAAACGCTTTTCCGAGGGCGACACAAAAGGAAATTCGCTCTGCGCTTGCAAAGGTTGGTATTATAGGCGAGCTTGCAACCAAGCCGGTCAGCAACCTTTCGGGTGGAGAGATGATGAGGCTAAAGCTTGCAATAATGTGTCAGACCTCCTCAAATATTTTAATACTTGACGAGCCTACGAATCACTTGGATATCAAGGCGAAAAAGGCTTTAAAGGAAGCTATCGAAGCATACGGCGGCGCTCTCATTTTAGTAACGCACGAGCCTGATTTTGCAGAGGGGATTTGTGACGTTATATTTGACGCAAAAAGCAAATAAAAAGGCTTATCTACTGCGCAAAAGTACGTTACTGCTTTGCGCCCCAAACCACAATGACCACAGAGGTCTATTGTGTCTTGTGTTACAAAGCGAGCCTTCTTTTGCTTGCATCTAAGCCTTTTTAATAGACAAAGGCTTATCTACTGCGCAAAAGTACGTTACTGCTTTGCGCCCCAAACCGCAATGACCACAGAGGTCTATTGTGTCTTGTGTTACAAAGCGAGCCTTCTTTTGCTTGTATCTAAGCCTTTTTATAAAAGGCTGTGCAGTTCCACAATATCGAATAATCAACCTATAGAGGGGTTTTAGGGTTAAATTTATGTATATTTGTCCTATTTGCAGACAAAAACTTAATAGGCTTGAAAGCAAATATGCGTGCAGTAAAAACCACTCCTTTGATATAGCGCGGCAGGGCTATTTAAACCTTTTGCCGGTATCGGGTAAAAAGAGCTTGAGCCCCGGCGATAACGAGCTTATGACAAACGCTCGCCGTGAGTTTTTAAAGGGCGGATATTACGGCAAGCTTTTAGAAAGAATTTGCCAAATTTTGAAAGAAAGCAAGGTTGAGGTTTTGGTAGATTCGGGCTGCTCTGAGGGGTATTATACAAGACAAATGGCAAGCGTTTGCAAGTCTACTTACGCCTACGATATTTCAAAATCGGCAGTAAAGCTGGCTTCAGCCCTTGATAAAAAAAGCAATTATTTCGTGGCGAGCGCATTTCATATTCCCTTGCGGGACGGTTGCGCAGGCGCGGTCACGAAGATTTTTGCTCCCGATTCCCCAAAAGAGTTTGCAAGAATTTTAAGCGGGGACGGAATTTTGATAGAGGTAATTCCTGCGGAGAAGCATTTGCTTGAGATAAAGCAAAGGTTATACGACGATGTGTATCTTAACAAAATCGAAAAGGCGGAAAAGGACGGCTTTGAGCTTTTATGCGAAGAAAGATTAAAATACACCTTTTTGCCGACCAAGGAAGGAGTGGAAAATCTTTTTAAGATGACTCCGTACTATTATAAAACCTCTAAAAACGGAGAAAATAACTTATTGAGCGGCGAAAACTTTGAAATAACTGCAGATTTTATAATCAGAAGGTACAAAAAGCTCCCTCAAATTTTACTTTAGTAAAATATTGGTAAAAATAATTGACAACAGCTCGAAGTTTAAATATAATATAATAGGTTAGGGTAAATTTATCCAAAAACAAAAATAATAAAATTGTAAATAAATTTTCGGAGGTCATATAATTATGGCAAATGTAAAAGTTGCAATCAACGGTTTCGGAAGAATCGGTCGTCTTGCATTCAGACAAATGTTCGGCGCAGAAGGTTATGAAGTAGTTGCTATCAACGACTTAACCAGCCCTTCAATGCTTGCTCACCTTCTTAAGTACGACTCTGCTCAAGGCAGATACGCGCTTGCTCACACCGTTTCTGCAAACGATGAAGAAGGTACTATCACCGTAAACGGCAAGACTATTAAAATCTACGCTGAAAAGGACGCTGTAAACTGTCCTTGGGGCGCTCTTGACGTAGACGTAGTATTAGAGTGTACCGGTTTCTACTGCTCAAAGGCTAAATCAGAAGCTCACATTACTGCCGGCGCAAAGAAAGTAGTTATTTCTGCTCCTGCTGGTAACGACCTTAAGACTATCGTATTCAGCGTAAACGAGAACACTCTTACTGCTGACGACACTATCATTTCTGCTGCATCTTGTACTACTAACTGTCTTGCTCCTATGGCAAACACTCTTAACAAGCTTGCAGAGGTTAAGAGCGGTATCATGACTACCGTTCACGCTTACACCGGCGACCAAATGGTTCTTGACGGTCCTCACAGAAAGGGCGACCTCAGAAGAGCAAGAGCTGCTGCTGCAAACATCGTTCCTAACTCTACCGGCGCTGCAAAGGCTATCGGTCTTGTTATTCCTGAGCTTAACGGCAAGCTTATCGGTTCTGCTCAAAGAGTTCCTGTTCCTACCGGTTCAACTACTATCTTAGTTGCAGTTGTTAAGGGTAAGGTTACTAAAGACGATATCAACTCTGCTATGAAGGCTGCTGCTAACGATTCGTTCGGCTACACCGAAGAGCAACTCGTATCTTCTGATATTATCGGTATCACCTACGGCTCACTTTTCGATGCTACTCAAACTATGGCAACCTACATTGCTGAAACTGATGAAACTCAAGTTCAAGTAGTTGCTTGGTACGACAACGAAAACTCTTACACTAGCCAGATGGTAAGAACTATTAAGTATTTTGCTCAAATCTAATTTTTGAGACACAAAGCCGACGGGTTTTCCCGTCGGCTTTTTTACTTTATAGCCGTCGCAATACTGTGTTTCTGTTTCAAAAAAGCGACCCCAATGACCAAAGAGGTCTATCGTGTCCGCTTTTTTTCACGAGCCTTGTCTTGCTCGGCTCTAAAGTCTCAAAAAGCTGACAAAACCCGTCCGCTTACCCTTTTTGAGCCTCGTCTAACTCGTTTCTAAAGCCTTAGAAAACTAAAAAGGATGCAACGTCACGTTGCCGTCGCAATACTGTGTTTCTGTTTCAAAAAAGCGACCCCAATGACCAAAGAGGTCTATCGTGTCCGCTTTTTTTCACGAGCCTTGTCTTGCTCGGCTCTAAAGTCTCAAAAAGCAGACAAAACCCGTCCGCTTACCCTTTTTGAGCCTCGTCTAACTCGTTTCTAAAGTCTTAGAAAACTAAAAAGGGAGGCAACGTCACGTTGCCGTCGTAATAGCTCTTATTTAGTCGTTTTAAAATCTATAAACAATTCGCAGACCTTTAAATTTAGCAGTCTTGCAATTTTGAACAAAATTGTCAAATCAAAATCTAAGCTACCTGCAAAAATAAGGTCAAGGTCGGCTTTTGTTATCCTGCAATTATTGCAAAATTCAATTTCGGTTAGATTATTTTTCTCGATATAAGCCGTAATAAGCTTGGTATTAACGTTATTTCCCATAAATTTTCTCCTAAAATAAAGATTAACGCTATTATACAATATTATTAAGTGTTTGTCTTAAACTACTGCTATTAGCCGTAGTATAAAATTTGCAATAAAAAACGACCTCCGTTTTAGAGGTCGTTTTGAATTTAAAATTGTTTTTTGCACCATCTGCAATAATATTCGGGGGCTTTGTCATCTATTATTTCCATACAACAGCCACCGAGATATATTTTACCCTCTTCTATATCCCTTTCAAGCTTTTCCGAAAATCTTGGATAGCCCCATAAGATTTTTGAAATGCCCGTTTTTCCACAGTAAGGGCATTTTATAGTTTTACTATTTTTCCGTTTAGATTCCATTTTTCTCCCTCTTTAACAGATATAAAAGCGTAATCGCATAAGTGGTCGGCAGGATACCAGATTGTCATTTTATCATACCGTTTTACAAACTGCTTGTCATATTGCAAGGCTATACTTTGATTACGTGTAAAAAGCTCTTTTTCACAGCCAAATTTTTGAGCTAAAAGAGATAAATCGTTTTCGTTAAAGCTCCAACCCTGAAAAGCGCAAATCAGCCCGTCTAAAAGGGGTTTAATAACCGTTGTGATATTAAAAAATTTAGCCCTTTTATCCTTTTGCAAATCTAAAATTATAGCAAAACGCTCGTTTTTGTCGCAGTCAATTTTATCGTGGACGATTATTTTGTCTGCGTTTTCTTTAAAAGCTTTAAAGCACGAATAAGGGGTTAAGCCCGTGCATTTTAGCTCTATGTTTTCAAAACAAGCGATTTCGCTTTTTAAGTATTTAGGCGTTTGACCTTTACTTAAAGTGTATTCGTAATAGTGCGAAAATTCTTCACCTACGGCGTATTGCTTTTGCAAAGACAAAACCTCGTTTTTATCTATCCTTTCAAATGAAATTCCAAGGCTTGAAAACCGTTTAAAAATTTTTGTGCCGATATTATAAAACAATAAATTTTCGGTATCGCTTTCAAATAGGTATTTGCTCGTTGCGCCGTATTTTGCCGTTAAAAAATAATCGCCTTTCTCATTGATTGCTTTCTCCAAATTATTTAAAGCGTTTTTCAAACCGTCTTTAAAGGCTTTTGTATAGCCTTTGCTGTCGTATGGTATATAGAATTTTGAAAAGACTACGATTGATTTGTCTGTGATTTTTTTAAAAATATAATCTTTAGTTTCCATTTGCAAAAATAAATCAGATGCTTACCAATTCGCCGGTGATAAGACTTAATATATACGACTTTTCAACCGTTAGGTTAAGGCATTTTTCAATAGCCTTTTTATAAAGTGAAAGCTGCATAGAGTAGTCTTTTTTAAGTCTTTCGGGTGAGTGCGCGCTGGTTTTATAGTCAACTAAAACTACCTTGTCGCCGCAAACTGCAATAAGGTCGATAATACCTTGAATAAGTATTGGCGCGTCGGAGTCCTCACCGTATAATTCGCGCGCAGTAAAGGTCGTTAAAAATGGTTGCTCACGGTAAAGCTTATAGCCCTTAAGCCCATCCCATAAAGGAAGAGAAAGAATATTGCCAAGAAGAGCTATATCCAATCTTTCCGCATCTTCCTTTTTGAGCTTGCCCTCATTAAGTAGGCGTATAAGTTGATTATTGGCGTTTTTGTCCGCTAAATCGCAAACCTCTAAGAACTTGTGATAAGCCGTGCCCTTTTTAAGAAGGTCGTCCTCAAAAGCAAAATGAGGTATCTTTCTTTGGCTGTCTAAAGCAATCTCCTGCTTTTCGCGATGGCGGTTGTTTGCCGAGGTTACCGAAGATTTTAACGGCAAGCCGATATCCTTTGCATACGGATACTCAAAGGTTAAATTTTGATAGATAAGGTCTATAAGTGATTCTCTGCCACAGCTCAGTTCAACGGTTTTTACAAGTCTGTTCTCGCCTAAGCTAAGCTCGCTTTGGGCGTAGCTTTTGACGGGCATATCCTTAAGGGAAAGAAAATCGGTAAAGCTCGTAGTCGACAAATAATCTCCCTCGCTATGCGCTTTTTTAACCTCTTTTGTGGTGACCAAATGCAATCTTGCCTTTGCCCTCGTCATAGCCACGTAGAAAACTCTTGCCTCTTCGTTAGCTCTTTCTAAGCTTGCAACTCGCTTGAAAAAGGTGCGCGCGAGAGTTGACGAGCGAGTTTTCGTTTGCTCGTCGTAATGGTAAACGGCTACGCCGTACTTTCTTGAAAATAAAACCTCTTGTCTGTCGTCTAAGGCGTTAAATTCCTTATGAAGACCGGGAATTATAACGATAGGATATTCAAGCCCCTTTGAGCTGTGCATGCTCATTACCTTAACGGCGTTTTCGCCTGCGACCTCAGAGGTTGCGTTAAAGCCCTCGCTCGAGGTGATTTTGTCTAAGAATTCACTTGAAGAAAGCTCCTTTCCGTTTATAGTGCTTTCTGCGATAAATCTTTCTACTCTTGCAAGCCTTACCTTGCCGAGATTTCGACCTGCGATTTCAAGGTCAAGCCCGGTATCGCGCATAATTTTTGCAAGTAATTCGCCTGCGCCCAAAAACTCGGATAAAATTCTTATTTTGTCAAAATATTCTTTAAAGAATAGGAGCTTGTTTTTCAACTCTTGGTCGTTACCGTCTGAGGAATATTTTTCAACGCAGGCCAAAAAGGACGGCTTTTCCCTTGAGGTAATATTTTCTAAGCCGAACGCCCTTATTTTTGCAAGCTCCTCGTCGCTAACCCTTCCGATTGCGCTTTTTAATACCGAGGCAAGCGGTGGGTCGTCTGCGTAAAAGTCAATCAGCTTCAGCACGTCCGTTAAAAGCTTGATTTCGGGGAAGTCCAAAATATTTGCTTTGCTTTCGGACACGACGGGCACACCCTCTCTTACGAGATGCTTTATAATTTCGTCTGTGTAGCCCGAAGAGTTTCTTGTCAAAACGGCTATGTCGCCAAGCTCAACCTTGCGTTCCTTTTTCTCTTTTTCGTCGTATAAGGTTTTTTCAAGCTCGCTTAAA
This sequence comes from Christensenellaceae bacterium, assembly GCA_045588105.1. Lineage (GTDB taxonomy): Bacteria > Bacillota > Clostridia > Christensenellales > Borkfalkiaceae > UBA10281. The sequence continues at coordinate 26,617 of JAZNDO010000008.1, forward strand.
ATGATTTTAGAGATTAGCGCGCCCTCGTAAAAATCCTCTTGTATTTTAGGGGACAGGGCATCCTCTAAAAGGTTATAAAGTCCGTCTATAGGCTTATTATCAGCCTTTTCCGTCTGTATAACGTGCAAGGTTGCGTCGCCGTAGCCGTCGCCGTAAAGACCGCCTGCAAGCATAGGATTTTTTGCATAATCAACATCGCCGTGCTCTTTTGTAATAACCGAAGAGAAAACGCTGTTTACAGCATTAAGCACCTTGTCCGAGCTGCGGAAATTTCTGTCTAAGGAAATCGCCTCGCCAAGTGAAGAATTATTTAAGTAGTCGTGATATTTTTTCGCGAAAATATCGGGGTTGCATCCTCTGAACGCGTAGATTGACTGCTTTACGTCGCCGACCATAAACAGGTTGTCGTGAGAAATAAGAGTTAAAATTTCCTCCTGTACGCCGTTTACGTCCTGATATTCGTCAGCAAAAATATACTCGTATTTTTCTTTAACCGCAGCCAAAACGTCAGGGTTGCTTTTAAGAAGCTCAAGGGTTTTGTGCTCTAAGTCGTTGAAGTCCAAAGCCCCCTCTTTTTCTTTTAGCGAGTAGAAATTCTTGCTATAAAGCTTTACGAGGTCGACGAGCGCACTTACGGAATCTTTGGTTTCAAGATAGCGTTTTAGGTCGATTTCTCTGTCCGAAGGCACGCTTTCTGCTATTTTTTCAAATATTTTTGCTAATTTCTTTTTAAATTCGGATATTTCGGCTTTAATTTGCAAAACCCCTTCGTCGTCCGATTTTTTTCTCGACATAGCAAGCGTTGAGGTTGCTGAAGCCTCCGAAAGCTCCTTTAAGGTCGTAGCTTTAAGGCAGTAGCGAGCCTTTGCCCACACGTCCTCTAAAACAGCGGAGAGGTCGCTTGCGAGGCTGTCGTCGGCGTAGTTTGAGAGGTCAAGCTTTAAATCATTATAGTATTTTTCTTCGGCAAAAATCTGCTTTTTATAGGTTTCTAAAAGAAAGATTTCATAAAACTCGTAATTTTCAACCGAAATAGAATTTTTGCAGGCGTCTAAAAATGCGTCGGGGTCGCCCTCGCTCACGCTCTTTTTATAAAGGGTTAAAACCTCTTCCTTCAAAAGCGAATCGCCCCTGAAGCGTCTTAAGGTTCTTACCAATCTCAAAAAGCCCTCGTCGCCCTTCTCGTAAAGCTCGTTAAAGGCTTGGTCTATGGCGGCGGTAGAAAGCTCTTTTGCCTTAGATTCCTCTAAGACCGAAAAATCGGGGTCGATATTTGCTCGGTAAAAATAAGTTTTTAAAAGATTTAAACAAAAGCTGTGTATGGTCGATATGTCGGCAGTAGGAATATCGCTGAGCGTTTTTCTCATACGCTCGACGTCCTTTCCCTCGTTGATTCTCTGAATAACGGCTTTTACCATCTTTCGCTTCATTTCGCTTGCCGCAAGCTTTGTAAAGGTCACAGCCAAAACGTTGGAAACGTCTACGCCCTCTTCTAAAATAAGCCTTATAATTCTCTCTATCATAACGAAGGTTTTGCCCGAGCCTGCAGACGCCGAAACGAGTACGTTTTTGCCCGAGGATAAAACGGCTCTTTTTTGAGATTCGGTCATATTATTCGCCATCTTCTTCACCTCCGCCAACGTTTTCAGCCTTTTCGACCGCTTGTATGATATGCTCGCTTTTTACCCCTTTAACCGACCTATAGCCCGACTTTTTGCTAACGTCGCGTCCGCAAATGCCGCCGAACTCGCAATAGTCGCACGATTTTTCGTAAGGGGAGGGGATAACGACTCCGTCCAAAACGTTGTCAACGGCCTGCTCGACCATAAGCTTTGCGTATTTCATATAGCCCCTCATAGCTCTTTCATCCGCAAGCTTGCCGTCGTAAGAGGTTCCGTTTTTGGTAGTCTTTTTCTTAATTTCGTGCACGGTGCTTTTCTCTGCGCTGCCGTCTGCAAGGCTTTGGTCAGACGCCGTAATAATTTCTTCGTCGTCGAGAGTTTTTCCGTACATAACGGAGGTGGACTCATCCTCTTTTTTAAAGTCGTCGTTTACGGCGTAGTAGTACGCGCCGGCAGGCTTATCGCCGTTTGCCGTAAAGGCGTTCAAATACAAATAAAGCTGAAGATTTTGTCCTGCGTAGAAGTTGTTTTCGGCGCTTTTGTTTTTTGCGTTGCCCGTTTTATAGTCGATAATGCGCACGTAGTTTTTATACTTGTCAACCCTATCGACCTTTCCCACGAGATGGTATATGCCCTTTTTGGAAAGAAGAGGAAGCTTAGCCAGCCAAACCTCGTTTCCGACAGTTTTAAATTGACTGTTTTTGCTTTGGTTGAAAAGCTCCACGCAAAGCTTTTCTGCCTCTTTTTTTGTTAAAAGCGAGGAGTACGCAAAATCGGAGCGCTTTAAAAATCTTGAATATTTTTCCTCTTCAAAGATTTTATCGGTAAGCTCGTTTGCAATTTTTTTGCAGTCCTCTTCGTTTTCAACCTCGCCAAGCCTTGCCGAAAAAAGCTCGGCGACGTTATGCAAAATATTGCCGAAATCAAGCGAGCGAATTTCAGAGCTTAAGCTGTCCTTTACGCCCACGCCGTATTTTAAAAAGCATTTATAGGGGCAGGAGTAAAAGGTTTCTATAAAGGAAGCCGAAACAGCCCCCTTGGAAAAACAGTTGGAAGGGGGAAAGTCAGCCTTGACCTTAATATCCTCGTTTACGTTTTTGACAAGGCTCTCAGCCGTCAAGACGTCTTGCCTTAGGTCAGCCCTTTCGAGCGCGCATAAAAATGACGAAGCGCCCGTTAAATCGCTTATAGCCCCATTTTTGTAGTCGTCACTCTCGGATAAAAGGCTGAGCATTGCAGGTCTTAGGCTGATATACTGAAGAGATTGTCTGTAGTCCTCAGCCTCGCCCTCAAGGGGAGCGCTGAGCGAAAGAGCGTTAAAGATTTCAAGCTTTTTGTCTGCCGAAGAAAAGGCGGCCTCTATATAGTCGACGATTTCGCTTCTCACCGTAGCCTTGCCCTCTGCGTTAGTCAAGCTGTAAGAGAGGTTAAGCTCGTCTGAAAAGCAGGCAAAGGCAAGCGCGGTAGCCTCTTTTTCTCTGTCGTTTACAACCCTTATTTTAGGCTCGACCGAAACGGCCAACTCCTCTAATTTTGATATATCGCTGTCGAGCAGCAGGGCGGTGTCGGCCTTAATTGAGGGCACGTCGCCCGAAAGCCCCATAATATATACGCAGGGGCGTTTTTCAAATCTTAAATTTTTGATTTCGGCAATGTAAACGCAGTCTAAATATTGGGGTATGAGCGAAATCTCGCTTGCCTCTTCGCCGGAGATTAAAACCTTTAAAAAGTCCTCGCCCGAAATAGTTTCCTCGCCTAAAACCTCGCGGATTTCATCCAAAACGGCAAAGAAACCCGTTATTCCGCTGAGAAGAAAGGTCTTTTCCTCGTCGGCTTCCATATCCTCAAGTCTTTTTGAAAGTCTGTTTACGGGCGACGAAAGGTCGTCGACGTCGCCTACGCTGTCTCTTGCAAATTTTTCCGTTAAATCGGCGTAAGCCTTAGCCGTCGCTCTTTGCGGGAAGCCTCTTAAAAAGCGAGCGAGAGAAATACATTTGCCTCTTAAAACGGCATTATCGAAATTTTCACCTCCGTCCCTTGGACTGTCGGGAATAAAATCATCGCCCAAAATAAACGAGCGCGCCGTAACCGAGCCTTCGGTGATAAGTCTAAGCAGCTTGTCCGAGAGGTTTTTTTCGGGGATAAAAAGACTGCTTCTCAAAACCCTTTTGATTTCGGACAAGTCTTTTCTGAGCGCCGCCTTTACGGCGTGTAAAACGAGCTTAGATACGGGGTGAGAGCAAAGGGTACGCTTTTCGTCCGCAAAGTAGGGAATTTGGTAGTCGGAAAGCTTTCTCTTAAGTAAAAGCGAATACGCCTTACCGTCGTTTACGCCTATTGCGATATCCGAAAATCTATAGCCGTCTACGGCTACCCTTTTCTTGATTTGAGCGCAGGTATAGTCAACCTCCTCCAAAATGCTTTTGGCCTCAAAAATATGCACTTTATCGCTATATAGCCCCTCTTTTGAAAATGATTCGGGGTTGAAAAGGGTGTCTAAAATCACCTCTGCCTCTTTGCAAAGGGAGCTTTTTGCAGGCATTGCTTTTTCTCCCGTAAGCTTTAAGACGAAGGATAAAAACTCGTTTGTATAAAGGTCTGTATTGCTTCCTGCCACAGTGTAAAAATCGCAGGATTTGCAAATAGCAGAAAGCTTTTTCATAACCTCGCAGCTCTGCTTGGTTACCGAGGAATACCCAACTAAAACGACGTGGGAAAGGGGCATCGTCTCATCCTTTTCCAAAGCGACGAGCATATCGGATAAGCTGTTGCTGCTATCTGTCAGACCCTTTTCCGAAAGCAAATTTTCATAGCCTTGGTAGATGAGCGCGACGTCGTGAAGCTTAGCCGCAACGTTTAAAGGACAACCGTCCAAGCAGCCGGATAAATCGTCGGGCGTTACCTTTGCGCTTTTGAGCTGAGCAATAAGCTCCGCAGTTTTAACGGCGAGAGAAGGGGAGTGGCTCATTCCTCCCAAAACCCTTAAGCAGTCCTTTTTTTCGGAAAGAATTTTCTTAACCGCCATAGCAGAGCCTTCCTTTGAGAGGGTATTCCTCTCCGGAAAGACCTTAGATATATATCTGCCAAAGGAAAGCACCTCCGCGCCAAACGCGCCCCCTGCCTTTGAAACGAGAGCTTTTTCAAGCGCGAGTGCAAATTTGTCCTCGCAAAATAAAACGACTCTCGTATCCAAGCCAACGCCGAATTCCGTCGCTTTTTGCGCAGCGCTTTCTATGCAGTCGAAATAGGTTTTAGAAGTGAAAATAGCCATAAGCGTAAATCCTTTAAGATAAGTGTCTTCATTATACCACAAAGTTTATGATAATCGTGCAAAATTTTGAAAAATTTTTAGTTTTTGTTTTTCTTTTCGCTTTATTTCTATATTTATTTATGTTAATATTTAATAAAGTACCGTATTAAAATTTGCAAAACAGGAGATAATATGAAAAAGATTACGATTTTGTTAACTCTTATCTTAACCTGCAGTCTTTTTATGGGCTGTAACAAAACGGCAAACTCTACGTTTAACGGCACGTATTGGACCGATAACCCTATTAATCAGGATGTTGAAAAGGGCTTTTACGAGAGGGTGGAATACTCTGTCACGGCAATCGAAAAGGACGGCGACCTTGCCCCTGCTCTCAGCGAAATAAATACCGACTATCTTAATTTTATCGTTGACCCGTATAACTCCTCCTACGTAACCGAAATTGAGGAGAAGGACGGCTTATACGTTTACAGAACGAAGCTCGTAATTTGCGGCGAATATACCTATGGCGAGGACGGCTCGTATCTTGTAGAGGGCGACGTCACCGAAACGGAGACGACCTTCAAGGGGATGAAAGAAGGATTTGCCTGTGTAAAATCGGTAAAAAGAGTGAAAAATACTTATCCGACTGAGCAAGCGCCGAAGGATAACACCGCCTTCGTAACCGTTTCGGCTGATTTTACCGTTGATTATACCGATAAAAAGGCAACGCTTACGGTAACGCCAAGGGATGAGATAAGCAAGACCTATCTTTCCTCGGTGGATGAGCCTGTAACCGTCAAGAAATACAACAAGAACGCGTATATTGATAACGAGCTTATGCTTTTGATGTTCAGAAATTTCCAATACGACAAGTCGCTTTCTTATACCTTCTCAACGATAGAGAGCGCGTCGGGCACCTTAAAGGGTATAGTGGGCTCGGCTAAAACGAGCACCGCCGTATCGCAAACGAGCGAGGACGAATTAAGCGCAAATCAAACGCTTGATATCACCTGTAATATAGACGGAAGCATGATGAAAAGAAGCTTCAACGCATTTGGAGTGACCTTTAAAACGACGGGTGAATTTGCTCAAAGCTTTGCTCACGTATATTACGCGAAGTCAATCGGCGACGACACTACAGACGCGCAAAACGACTCTCGCCATTATATGGTAAAATGCTACCGCCCAATGATTTACAATACGGGATATCTCGTTTACACCATCAAAACGGTATCGCACGTAAAGACGGTAAACGCATAAGACAAAAAATGTAAAAAATAAAGGAGAGAATCTTTGAAGGTCGCTTTTTTTGACACGAAGCCTTACGACAAGCCGTCCTTTGACAGGCTTGGCGAACTACACGGAATAAAGATTAAATATTTTGAAACTAAGCTTACCGAGGATACGGTAAATCTTGCGAAGGGTCACGACGCCGTTTGCGTTTTCGTAAACGATACGGTAAACGCAACCGTTATAGACTCGCTTTCAGAGCTTGGCGTAAAGACGGTTGCGCTTAGGTGCGCAGGCTTTAATAACGTTGACGTAAAGCAAGCAAAGGGCAAGCTTAAGGTCGTCAGAGTGCCTGCCTATTCGCCCTATGCGGTAGCAGAACACGCGATGGCAATGCTCTTAACCTCAATCAGAAGAATACACAAATCGTATCTCAGAACGAGAGATTTCAATTTCAGCCTTTCGGGGCTTACCGGCTTTGACCTTCACGGCAAGACGGTAGGCGTTATCGGTACTGGCAAAATAGGTCAGGTATTCATAGATATTTGCAAGGGCTTTGGAATGAGCGTTTTGGCCTATGACAAATATCCGTCCGATAAGGTCAGGCAAAAAGGAGTGGAGTACGTGGAATTAGATAAAATCTTCGAGCTTTGCGACGTAATTTCTCTCCATTGTCCGTTGACCGACGAAACCTACCACTTAATAGATGAAAAATCTATCGAGAAGTGCAAAAAGGGGGTTGCGATAATCAACACATCAAGGGGCGCGCTCGTCGACGCGGAGGCTCTGTTAAACGGAATAAAAACGAGAAAGGTGGGCACGGCGTGTCTTGACGTGTACGAGGAGGAGAGTGAATATTTCTTCGAGGACAAGTCGGGGCATATTATGGACGACGACGTTTTGGCAAGACTTATTTCAATGCCAAACGTAATAGTAACCTCTCACCAGGCGTTTTTGACCGAAGAGGCGCTCTCTGCAATAGCAGAGGTAACCGTAAGCAACCTTTTGAGCATTGAACAAACGGGTGGCTGCGACAACGAGGTCTGCTATCGGAACGGAGACGTTGGCGATTGTAATAAATAAGGCAGTCATACGTTGAGAAACTGCAAAAAAATAAAGATAAAGACAAAAAATGATTTAAATCAAAACAAAAGGAGTAAGT
>JAZNDO010000009.1:0-3262 GCA_045588105.1 Christensenellaceae bacterium
TGTAAATATGGACCTAATTGCAGGCTTAACAGGCGAGAGCTTCGAGGATTTTAAGTTTAGCATAGACAAGGCGGTAGAGCTTAATCCCGACAATATTACGGTACATACGCTATCGCTTAAAAGGGGCAGTAAGCTCAAGGAGACAACCGAAAGGCTTGCCGAGGGCGAAATTGCAAAAATGATAGATTACTCGGTTTATAAGTTGATTAATAACGGTTTTAACCCATATTATATGTACCGCCAGAAGTATATGGCAGGCAATTTGGAAAACACAGGCTATACCCAAAAGGGCAAGGCTTGTATATATAACGTTGACGTTATGGAGGAGATAAGCGACAATTTGGCGTGCGGAGCAAACGCCGTTACAAAAAAGCTTATTTTGGCAGAGAACAGAATTGAACGCTACGGCGCGCCAAAGGATATAAAAACCTATATTGAAAAGGTCGACAAAATAATCGAAGAAAAAAATAAATTCTTTTTAGATAACTCTTTATAAACGTTTGCTTTTTTGTATTATATATGTTAATATATTATCGTGCTTATTGCGAGGTGTTGCGAATACTCGACGCTCTATCTTCGTTTTAAGTGAATATTTCCATACAGGAGGATAAACAAAATGGAAAACAAAACCGAACTCATTAACCAATACGCAAGACACGAAGGTGACACCGGCTCTGCAGAAGTGCAAATCGCTCTTTTAACTGCAAGAATCAACCACCTTAACGAGCACCTTAAGGTAAACAAAAACGACAAGCACTCTCGTCGCGGTCTTCTCAAAATGGTAGGTCGCAGAAAGGGTTTGCTCGATTATCTTAAGTCTGTAGATATCGAAAGATACAGAACGCTTATTGCACAGCTTGGCTTGAGAAAGTAATTGTTATGGGGAGTATTTTCTATACTCCCCGTTTTACTGTGCTAACGCGCGGTAACGGTTGCCCGTACGGTTATACCAAACGAGAAAAGCTTGAACCCGCCTAAAGCTGCGGATTTCTACGTTTTTTGTCAAATCTGCTCTTGTTGTATTCGTATACGACTGCGAGCATCTTTAACACAAAACGTTTGAAACTGTGTCATTTTAAATCGGGCTCGATTTATTCTCGCTTGATATCGGGCAAAAACGCAAGTAAACGCAGAGATGCGTGTTCTATAAATTACACAAAGAGTCAGAAAAAAGGAGAACAATATGTTAGAAAATCACAACATTTTCACAACCGTAGTAGGCGGTAGAGAAGTAACCGTTGACGTTGGCAAGTACGCTCAACAGGCTAACGGCTCCTGTATCGTAAGATGCGGAGAAACGGTAGTAATGGTAAACGTTGCAATGGCGGACAAGCCAAGAGACGGTATGGATTTCTTCCCTCTCTCGGTTGATTATGAAGAAAAAATGTATTCAGTCGGTAAAATCCCCGGCGGATTTAAAAAGAGAGAGGGCAGAGCAAGCGATAAGGCAATTCTCACTTCAAGACTTATCGACAGACCTATCAGACCTCTTTTCCCCAAGGGTCTTTTCAACGACGTAACCGTAATAGCTACGACCTTATCGGTTGACCCCGATATCGCTCCGGAGCCATTTGCAATGCTCGGCAGCTCGATTGCCCTTTCGATTTCGGATATTCCTTGGGCAGGACCTACAGGCTCCGTAGTAGTCGGCATTGTTGACGGCGAATACGTTATCAACCCAACCGTTGAGCAAAAGGAAAAGAGCCTTTTAGCTCTTAACCTTTCGGGTACTAAGGACGCGATTATGATGGTTGAAGCAGGCGCGAAGGAAATTGACGACGAGCAAATGGTCGGCGCAATTTTGTTCGGTCACGAGGAAATTAAAAAGCAATGTGCTTTCATTGAAGCTATCGTTGAAAAGGTTGGCAAGCCAAAGAGAGAAATGGACCTTTACCATATTCCCGAGGACCTTGACGGCGCGGTAAGAGCATTTGCAAGCGAAAAGCTCGACTACGCTCTCGACACCTTCGACAGACAGGAAAGACAAGCGCGTCAAGACGCGGTAGAGGCTGAAACCTTAGAGCATTTTGCAGACGTTTATCCCGATATGGCAAGAGAAATTAAAGATTCTCTCTATTATATCACTAAGGAAAAGGTAAGAGCAAAGATTACCAACGCAGGCGTAAGACCGGACGGAAGAAGCCTTACCGAAATCAGACCTATTTGGTGTGAGCACGGTATTCTTCCAAGAGTACACGGAAGCGGCGTATTCACGAGAGGTCAGACTCAGGTTATGACGACTTGTACGCTCGGAACAATCTCCGAGGTTCAAAAGCTCGAAGGTCTTGACAACGAAGAGTACAAGAGATATATGCATCACTACAACATGCCCGGCTACGCTTCGGGCGAAGCAAGAGGACTTAAGAGCCCCGGCAGACGTGAAATCGGTCACGGCGCGTTAGCTGAAAGGTCGTTAGAGCCTGTTATTCCTTCTGAAGAGGAATTCCCATATGCAATCAGACTCGTTTCAGAGGTTCTTTCCTCTAACGGTTCAACCTCTCAGGCTTCGGTTTGCGGTTCAACCATGGCTCTTATGGACGCAGGCGTTCCCATTAAGAGACCTGTTGCGGGTATCGCTATGGGTCTTATCAAGGATACTGCTACCGGCAACGTTGCAGTGCTTTCGGATATTCAGGGCTTAGAGGACTTCCTCGGCGATATGGACTTCAAGGTAGCAGGTACGACTAAGGGTATTACCGCTATCCAGATGGATATTAAGATTAAAGGTATTGACGAGAATATCTTAAGAACTGCAATCAAGCAAGCTAACGAGGGCAGACAGCACATTCTTAACAAGATGCTTGAGTGCATCCCCGAGCCTAACGCAACCGTTAGTAAGTACGCACCTAAGATTATTTCCTTTGTTATTTCTACCGATAAGATTAAAGACGTTATCGGCAGCGGCGGAAAGACTATTAATAAGATTATCGACGAAACCGGCGTTAAAATTGATATCAACGACGACGGTAAGGTTTGCATAGCAACCTACGGCGAAGACCTTTCTATGGCTGAAAAGGCTAAGGCAATGGTTATGTCTATTGCAAGAGACCCTGAGGTTGGCGATATGTTCATTTCTACCGTAGTAAGAATTATTCCTAAGGTAGGCGCGTTCTGTGAGCTTGCTCCGGGAAAGGACGGTATGATTCACATCTCTAAGATGAGCGAGAAGAGAATCAACTCCGTTGAAGAGGTTCTCTCTATCGGCGATACCGTAAAAGTAGAGATTATTAAAATCGGCGAAAAGGGTATCGACCTTAAGCTT
>JAZNDO010000010.1:0-28179 GCA_045588105.1 Christensenellaceae bacterium
AACTTTTATTCAACGCTAAACTTTTGGGCGGTCCTAAGGAACTCTCTGAAGCGCAAGTTGAAAGACTTTACGAAATTCGTCGTCAATTCGGTCTTAAAGGTAAACACCCTGCAAACGTTTGCGTAAACAATAAAGAAGGAAAGGCAAGCTGCCATAGCTGCGGCGGAAACTGCAAGGGTAATTGCGGGGAGTCCGATGCTGACGTAGTAGCAGAGATTACTAAAAGAGTTATTGAACAGCTTGGTCTTAAAAAGTAATTTTTAAGGGAGGCAATCATGAAATTCACCGACAGTGAGGTTGCAGCAATCGTAAAAGACGTCGTGGCAAAGCTCAATCTTACAGAGCCTAAAGCCGAGCTCGGTATTTTCGACGATATGAACGTTGCTATTGAGGCTGCTAAAAAAGCTCAGGCAATCGTTAGAAAAATGCCGCTCGACGCAAGAGAGAAGGTAATCTCAAATATAAGAAAAAAGACTTTGGAAAATGCCGAGATTCTCGCTCGTATGGGCGTTGAAGAAACGGGCATGGGTAACGTAGGTCATAAGATTTTAAAGCACAAGTTAACTGCTGAAATGACCCCCGGTACCGAGGATATAACGACTACCGCATGGTCGGGCGATAAAGGACTTACCCTTATCGAAATGGGTCCCTTCGGTGTAATAGGAGCGATTACTCCTTGTACAAACCCAAGCGAAACTGTTATCTGTAACACGATAGGAATGTTCGCTGCAGGCAACACCGTAGTATTCAATCCCCATCCTGCGGCAATCAAAACGTCAAACTTTGCCGTTAATATGATAAACGAGGCAAGCCTTGAGGCGGGCGGACCTGCAAATATCTGCTGTTCGCTAAGAAAGCCTACGTTAGAATCAAGCGGCGTTATGATGAAGCATAAGGATATTCAGCTTTTGGTAGCAACGGGCGGTCCGGGCGTAGTTACCGCAGTTCTTTCTTCGGGAAGACGTGGTATCGGCGCAGGCGCAGGTAACCCCCCGGCTCTCGTAGACGAGACTGCTAACGTAAGAAAGGCTGCCGAGGATATTGTCAACGGCTGTACCTTCGACAACAACCTCCCCTGTATTGCGGAGAAAGAGGTTGTAGCGGTTGACAGCGTTTGCGACGAGCTTATGCGCTACATGGTTGAAGAGCAGGGCTGCTATCTCGCGTCTAAAGAGGTTCAGGAAAAGCTTGCCGCTACGGTTTTAACTCCTAAGGGATTAAACAGAAAATGCGTAGGAAGAAGCGCGAAGGCAATTCTTGCAATGGTGGGCGTTTCCGTTCCCGACAGTATCAGATGTATAATCTTCGAGGGCGAAAAGGAGCATCCACTTATTGCAGAGGAGCTTATGATGCCGATACTCGGTATCGTAAGAGCAACCGACTTTAAAGACGCCGTTGAAAAAGCCGTATGGCTTGAGCACGGAAACAGACACTCTGCGCACATTCACAGTAAAAACGTAGATCATATCACCGAATATGCAAAAGCGCTCGACACGGCAATTTTGGTTAAGAACGGCCCGTCGTATGCGGCTCTCGGCTTTGGCGGCGAGGGATACTGTACCTTCACAATCGCAAGCCGTACGGGCGAGGGCTTGACCTCGGCTCGAACCTTTACGAAATCAAGAAGATGCGTAATGGTAGAGAGTCTTTGCATAAGGTAAAGGAGAGTGTAATATGGACACTAACAATATTGAAGCAATTGTAAGAGAGATTCTTGCAGGAATGAAGGGTGGCTCAGCTCCTTCCGCTCCAAGAGCAAGCGCAGGCGCTCCCGATAAGGCGCGCGTTGCAATGCTCGTAGAAAAAGAAAGATTTGAGCTTCAGGAGCATAAGATTCCAACCATCGGCGACGACGATATCTTAGTAAAGGTAGAGGGCTGCGGTGTTTGCGGAACTGACGCTCACGAGTTTAAAAACGACCCGTTTGGTCTTATTCCGGTTGTTCTCGGTCACGAGGGTACCGGTGAAATAGTAAAGATGGGTAAAAACGTTTGCAAGGATAGCGCAGGTAAGCCCCTCGCAGTAGGCGACAAGGTCGTAACCTGTATGATTTTCGCAGACGAGCCCGAAATTACTATGTACGATCTCAACAAGCAAAACGTTGGTAAGGCAGACGTTTTCGGTCTTCTTCCCGACGACGACGTTAAGTTTAACGGTTGGTTTGCAGATTATATCGTAATCAGAAAAGGCTCGACTATCTTTAACGTTAGCGACCTTGACCTTGATTCAAGAATATTAATTGAGCCTTGCGCCGTATTAATTCACGCAGTAGAAAGAGCAAAGACGACGGGAATTCTTCGTTTCAACTCAAGAGTTGTCGTACAGGGCTGCGGACCTATCGGTCTTATCTGTATAGCCGTTCTTCGTACTATGGGTATTGAAAATATCGTAGCTGTTGACGGAAACGAACAAAGACTTAACTTTGCTAAGCGTATGGGCGCAGACAAGTCGGTTGACTTTAGAAACCATAAGGGCGCAGAAGCTCTTGGAAACGCTGTTGCAGACGCTTTTGGCGGTCACTTTGCAGACTTTGCTTTCCAATGTACGGGTAACCCAATGGCTCACGCAAACATCTATAAGATGATTCGCCGTGGCGGCGGTCTTTGCGAGCTTGGATTCTTCATCAACGGCGGTGACGCTACGATTAACCCACACTTTGACCTTTGCTCTAAGGAAATTACCTTAGTTGGTAGCTGGGTTTACACTTTAAGAGATTACGCAACTACCTTTGATTTCTTAAAGAGAGCGCAAGCAATCGGTCTTCCGCTTAAAGAGCTCATCACTCACAAATATCCGTTAGAGGAAATAAACGAAGCGCTTAAGACAAACCTTGCAATGAAGGGCTTGAAGATAGCGATAGTAAATAAATAAGTAAAGGAATACAGCTATGGCAAATGCAGTAGGAATATTGGAAGTATACGGTTTGACGACAGCCTTCGTTGCGGCAGACGCAGCGTGCAAGGCTGCAGACGTAACGCTTGAAAATTTTGATAAAAACAAGCCGGCAAACGCTGAAAGTCTTCCCGTACCTTTACTTGTAACGATAAAGATTCGCGGAAACGTCGCTGCGGTAAAAGCAGGACTTGAAGCGGCAAAAGAAGCGGCTGAGGGCGTTGGCGGAGTAGTGTGCATGCACGTTATTCCAAATCCCGAAACCGATACCGAAAAGATGCTCAAGCTCAGTGGCATGGATAAAAACTGAGTAAAAAATATTAAAATTTAGATAAAAATCGGAGGAAAAAAATATTATGGCACTTGAAGCATTAGGAATGGTTGAAACCAGAGGTCTTACCGCAGCAATCGAAGCAGCTGACTCTATGGTAAAGGCAGCGCAGGTTACTCTCGTTGGTACTGAGAAAATCGGTAGCGGACTCGTAACCGTTATGGTAAGAGGAGACGTAGGCGCAGTTAAAGCAGCAGTAGAAGCAGGCGCAGCTAACGCTGCAAGACTTGGCGAGCTCGTTGCAACTCACGTAATTCCAAGACCTCATTCTGACGTTGAAAAGATTTTACCTATCGTAAAATAATTTAACACTTTCGCCTTTGCCCTAAGCTAAGGCTTAGGGTGAAAGCAATTACTTAGTCAAAAGGAAACAGATTATGGGAAAAGCTCTTGGATTTTTTGAAATATCGGGCGTAGTTGCCGCAACCGACGCACTCGACATTATGTGTAAAGCCGCAGACGTTGAGTTCGTTACGTGGGAGAAAAAACTCGGCGGAAGACTTGTTACGGTTATCGTTCGCGGTGAGGTTTCGGCTGTAAAAGCTGCAATTGAGGCTGCAACGGCGGGAGCAATTAAAAAGCCTGTTTGCAAGGCAGTTATCGCAAATCCTCATCCCGAGCTTGAACGCGTAGTTCAAAAGAGTCGCGACAGACTTTTAAAGTCAAGAGGAGAAACTGAAGAAAAACAGGAAGTTAAGCAGTCAACTCCTAATAAAACGACTGCAAAAAAAACCAGTAAGTAATTTTGCAAAGCAAAATTTTAAAATTGAAATTAAAATCGGAGGATAAAAAAATGGCACTTGAAGCTTTGGGTATGGTTGAGACCAGAGGTCTTACCGCAGCAGTTGAAGCAGCAGATTCTATGTTAAAGGCAGCTAACGTTGTTCTCGTTGGTACTGAGAAAATCGGTAGCGGACTTGTAACCGTTATGGTAAGAGGAGACGTAGGCGCAGTTAAGGCAGCAGTTGAAGCTGGCGCTGCAAACGCAGCTAAGCTTGGCGAGCTCGTTGCAACTCACGTAATCCCAAGACCACATTCAGACGTTGAAAAGATTTTACCTATCCTTAAATAATCTTTTCAAAACACATTTTTCGCATAAAATGCCTGCATAGTAATATGCAGGCATAGAGCGAAATAATCAACCGTTTAACTCAAATAGCGCGTAGTTAAACAAAAAATTAAACGATATTTAGGTATCGTCTATTTTGTATTGCTATAAAAAGATAAAAAATCGCAAAAAACAGACTATCAGGTGGTGTACCATGGACAATAGAGAAATCGAGAAAATTACACGAATAATACTCGAGAGTTTGACAAAACAAAATAGCGGAACGGGCTTTATGGTGCCTATCGGTGTTTCCGCAAGACATATACACCTCACGCAGGCTGACGTGGAAACTCTTTTCGGAAAGGGTTATCAGCTTACCAAAAAGAAAGAGCTTATGGGCGGACAGTTTGCGTCTAACGAGCTCGTAACAATCGTTGGTCTTAAGCTTCGCGCAATCGAAAACGTGCGTATTTTAGGACCGGTAAGAAAGGCGTCTCAAGTTGAAATTTCAGCAACGGATGCAATTAAATTGGGAATTAAAGCTCCCATCAGGGAGTCGGGAAAGATAGAGGGCTCTGCGCCCATAGCAATAGTAGGACCTTGCGGTGTTATTTACCTTAAAGAGGGTTGTATTATTGCAAGCCGTCATATTCATATGTCGCCAAGCGACGCTGAAAAGGCAGGCGTTAAAAACGGCGATGTAGTATCCGTAAAGGTTGATAACGAAAGGGCAACTACCTATAACAACGTTTTAATTCGTGTTGACCCAACCTTTACCTTAGAAATGCACATTGATACCGACGAGGCTAATGCGGCGAAGATTAGTACCGGTATGCGTGCAGAAATCGTAAAATAAGGTTTATATACTTCGCAAAAGTGCGTTACTGCTTTGTATCCCAAACCCCGATGACCACATAGGTCTATCGTGTCTTGTGATACAAATCGAGCCTTCTTTTGCTCGCATCTAACCCTTATTTAAAATATTTATAAACGGCGTTATTGTTGTTTAAGGTGTTAAACGTTATATTTAAAATCGGCATAAAGTAAAGAATAATATAATTAAGGATTTACGTAAATGTTAATCGGAAAAGTTGTAGGATACGTTGTATCCACCAGAAAATGCGACAATTTAGTCGGCAATAAGTTTATGATAGTTGAGCCTATCCCTTCGCTTAAGGTTGACAACCGTATAGTTGCGGTTGATAAGGTTGGCGCAGGTATTGGCGAACTCGTTTTGATTGCTCAAGGCAGCGCTGCAAGAATAGGATGCGGAACTCCTCAAGCGCCAATTGACGCGGCAATCGTAGGTATAATCGACGAAGGACAGAATTTAGAGTAAATTTGGAGTAAGACATGACGATAGAGGCTTTAGGTAAAATTTACCGAGAAATGGGTATAGTGGGCGCAGGTGGTGCAGGCTTTCCGACCTATGCAAAACTTAATAGTAAGGCGGAAACCATTTTACTCAATTGCGCCGAATGCGAGCCGTTGCTTAGACTTCACCGACAGCTTTTAAAATTCCACGCCCCCGTTATTATTGAGGCTTTCGATAAAACGAGAGAGGTTTTGGGAGCAAAAGAGGGTATAGTGTGTATTAAAGACCACTATAAGGGCGCAATCGAGGCTGTTACCGCGTTACTTCCCAAATATCCAAATTTAAAAATAAAGATATTACCAATCGTTTATCCGGCAGGCGACGAGGTCGTAATGATTTACGAGGCTACGGGTAAGGTCGTAAGACCGGGTGGCCGTCCCATAGAGCAGGGTATTGCTGTGTTCAACGTAGAAACTATGTATAACGCATACCAAGCTTTAAAGGGTGAGCCTCTTACGTCAAAGCTCGTTACGATAGCAGGCGAGGTTAAAAATCCTATGACCGTGCGCGTTCCTTTAGGCGTAAGCTTAAAAGAGCTTGTTGGTTTAGCAGGCGGTGAAACGGCAGACGATTACGTATATTGGGTGGGTGGTCCTATGATGGGTAAGATTGAGCCTGTTACCGCGCCCGTTACAAAAACTACGAATTCGGTATTCGTATTGCCCGCTGACCACTATTTGATAAAGAAAAGCAGAAGTGATTACAGGGTGGAGGCTGCAAGGGCAGCCGCAAGCTGCTGTCAATGCAAGATGTGTACCGACCTTTGTCCAAGAAACAATCTCGGCCATCCTATAGAGCCGCATAAAATTATGCTTGCTGCCGCTTGCAATAATTTTAAGGACGTGTCGGCGTTTTTAAATACCTTCTATTGCTCGTCTTGCGGAGTGTGCGAAATGTTTGCCTGTCCGCAGGGGCTTTCTCCGAGAAAGCTTATTCAAGAGGTTAAATCGGGGCTTGTAAAAGCAGGTATAACTCCGCCTCTTGGAGTAGAATCGGGTAAGGTTTCACCTGTAAGAGAATATAGAAAGGTTCCTTTAGACAGACTTGTTTCAAGGCTTGCCGTAAAGAAGTATCAAGCTAACGCACCCTTGGATAATCAACTTATAGAAGGGTTTAAGCTTGTAAATATACCAACCCGTCAGCATATAGGCGTTCCTTGCAGACCTGTCGTTAAGTTCGGCGACAAGGTTACAATGGGTCAGCTTATCGCCGAGGCAGGCGAGGGATTATCCGTTAATATTCACGCGTCGATTTCGGGACTCGTAATCGAGGTGGATGAAAGTCATATCGTTATTAAAGCAGACTAAAGAGGTAAAGGAAATTGAGTAAAGCAATAGGAATGATTGAATATAAAACCGTATCGGCAGGTTTAACGGCTACAGATATTATGGTTAAGACCTCCGAGGTTGATATCATAGAGGCTCAAACCGTATGTCCGGGCAAATATATCTCCATTATTACGGGTGAGCTTTCGGCTGTAAGAGCGTCGGTTGACGCGGCTAAAAACGCTTTTGAAGAGCAGCATATAGATAGCTTCGTTTTAGGTAATCCCGACGACAGCATATTCCCTGCAATTGTAGGAACTACCAACGTTCATACCAACGACGTGGCTGCGCTTGGCGTTATCGAAACGTTTGACGCTTCTCAGATTATCGTAGCGGCGGACAACGCGGTAAAGACCTCTGACGTAAAGCTTATTGAAATTCGCCTTGCAAGAGGTATGTGCGGTAAGTCGTACGTTATTTTAACAGGCGAGGTTGCTGCTGTTCAGGCTGCAATCGAAAGGGCAAAGGAGGTCGTAAGACCAAGCGGTATGCTTTTGGATACTACCGTTATTGCTCGCCCCGACAGAAAGCTTATTGAAAAGATTTTATAATATGATGAAAGCCCGATATTTCGGGCGTATTTGAATTGCAAGCTTTACGGTTTGCAATTTTTTATAAAGGAAGAAAAATGATGCTTGCAGTAGAGAGAAAAAACAGAATATTATCAATACTTCAAACCGAAAAAAAGGTAGTAGTCGGGGACTTGGCTAAGCTTTTTTCCGTATCTGAAGAGACTATAAGAAGAGATTTGGAAAAGCTTGAGCACGAGGGCTTAGTCGTTAAAGCATACGGCGGCGCCGTGCTTAACGATAACGCGCAAGGCGATTTGCCGTTGGCTGTCAGAAAGAGGACTAACGTTATCGGTAAGCAAAAAATTGCCGATATGCTCGCCGACGTTATAAAGGATAATACGAGCTTGATGCTTGACTGTTCGTCTACCGCGCTTTTTATAGCAAAGCGCATAAAAGAGCGTAAGAATATGACGATTATAACCAACTCGCTTGAAATTTTAATTGAGCTTAAGGACCAAAAGAATTGGAAAATCTTTTCGACGGGTGGACTTTTGGGCGAGGATTCCCTCGCGCTTGTCGGCTCTTCTGCAGACAAAATGATTTCGGGCTTCCACGTAAACGCTTCGATTATTTCGTGTAAGGGCTTTGATATAAACAAGGGCTTTACCGATTCAAATGACCTGCACGCATCGACTAAAAGGGTTATGCTTGAAAACTGCGATAAGCGAATTTTAGCTGTCGACAGCTCAAAATTTGACCGTATCGCATTTAACGTGGTAGGTAATTTGAGCGATATAGACGTTATCGTAACCGACGTAAAGCCTCCCGAGGGCTGGCTTGAAAGGTTCAGGGCAACCGGCACAGAGTGTATTTATCCGGAGGAATAAAAATGACGAAAGTAATTTGTTTTGCTAACAATAAGGGCGGTAGCGGTAAGTCAACCACTTGCGCGAGCATAGCTTACGCGTTTGCTCAATCGGGTAAAAGGGTTTTACTTATCGACGGCGATATGCAATTAAATCTTACCCTTTCTTATTTTTCGGAGGATAAAGCGCTTGAAATAGCTTCGGGGGATAAAAATCTTTACGCAGCAATCAAGGAGCAAAAGCCGCTTACCGATTACGTTTATCACACGGACTACGAGGGCGTGGATATAATTCCGTCCTCAACTCTTATGAGCTCAGTTGAATTCGAGCTTTTTTCAAAGTGGCAAAGAGAGTTTATTTTAAGAAAAATGCTAAAGCCGATAATTGATTCTAAGCTTTACGATTACGTGCTTATAGACGCGCCTCCGACGCTTGGATGCTGGGTTATGAATATCCTCTGCGCGTCTGACAGAATAATTTTGCCGGTAGAGGCAAGCCCATGGGGGCTTTTCGGCTTGGCGAATATGTTTGAGTTTATATCTCAGGTTCAGGAGATTTCCCCTGCGTTAGAGCTTTTAGGCGTTGCCGTAACTAAGGTTGACGCGAGAAAGAATTATTTTAAGCAGACGATGGAAACGCTTAAGGCAACCGAGGGAATTAACGTCTTTGAAAGCGTTATACATCTTGACAGCTCGGTTGAATGGGCTCAGGATAACAGCAAGCCTGTGGGTAGCTATAAAAAGACCTCGCGCAGCGCGCTTGAATACAAGGCGCTTGCCGAAGAAATACTTAAAATTTACTAAGGAGAGGAATTATGGCAGTAGGAAAAGGCAGTTTAAACAGAGTGGTTTCAAAGGCTAAAAAAAGCGAAATAGTAACCCTTCTTCCCAATACCGTCGTTGATTTGGATATTTCGGCTATAGCATTTAAAAAGGCTGTAGATAACGGCGAGATGACGGAGTCCGTTAAGGCTTACGGCGTTATTCTTCCCGTAATCGTAGAGGAAACCGACAAGGGCTTGAAGGTTATAGACGGAGCTAAAAGACTTACGGCTTTAAAGGAATTAGGCGTTTCTACCGTTAAGGCGGTTGTCGTTAAGGCTGACGGAAAAAAGGTAGCCGGTGAGCTTAAAAGGTTTGCTCCTAAGCAAAAGGTTGTTGAAAAGATAGTAGAGGTTGAAAGGGTTGTTGAAAAAACCGTTGAAAAAAAGGCAGACCTTCACGAAGAAAAATTCAACGCTATCAAAAGACTTGGCGAAGAGGAAATGCCGGTATATCTTTTATAAAATACGGATAAGACCATATAATTTAAGCCCGACTTATTAAAGTAGTCGGGCAAAACTATTTAATAAACAACTTATAGGTGGGCTTTTATGAACGTTTATGATTTTGACGATACTATTTTAGAGGGTGATACCGAGAGATATTTTTGGGCGTGGATATTTAAAAAACATCCCCATATACAAGGCTATCACTCCGAATATTTATTCTACATAACTATCCAAAATATGGGGCTTATTACAAGGGACGATTCTCGCCCTCATACCTACGCCTTTTTAAAGGAGCTTGACGATATAGATTCTGTCGTTGAGGAGTTTTGGGATGAGCACGAGCATTTTATAAAAAAATGGTACTTGGAAACTAAAAAAGAGGACGACGTTATAATCTCGGCGTCACCCGAATTTTTGCTTGTTCCTATTTGCCGTAGACTTGGCATTAAACGACTTATAGCCTCATATATGGATAAAAAAACCGGAAAACTACTTGCAAAATTCAACTATGCGAGTCAAAAGGTAATAAGGTTTAGAGAGGTGTTTGGGGATGAGTCACCCGACTGTTTTTTCTCAGACTCCGAAAGCGACCGCTTTATGGCGGAGATTTCTAAAAAAGCAATAAAGGTTATAGGTAACGAGCTTATTCCTTGGGAGTTGGATAAATAACTGTTATGGATGAAAAAAGACGGCTTGATACGGCAATTAAAAACTTAATATACCTATGCGTAGGGTGTATGCTGCTATGCGCGTTTGCGATAAGCCAATTTACAAAGGCTCACGCAGAGGCAAGCGCAGTTTCAAAGGCTGAGGGTATACACGAGAGGTGGATAGACAGAATAGACCTTTCAAACGCAAAATACGCGGAGGATTTATACGGTTGGCTTGTTGAAAACTCGGACAACGACGGAGAAAACGACGTTTTGATAGACCTTTCTGAAAGCGAGCACGAGATAGTCGTTATAGACGGGTCGTTTACCGTTGACGTAAGCGCAGGCGCGTTAGAGGATTTGGTCAATGCAAAATTGGCGGAGGTTGCAAACGCCAATTTTAACGAGGTTGCGGACTATTGCAGTATGGTTTACGCGGCCTTTAACAGAGACGTTAACGAGGCTTTTTGGCTGAGAAGAGATTTAATTACCCTCAGCTCAATAAGCTGCTCCTATAACGGTAACGGGGAGGTTACGTACTCTCAAACGGTTAATATGGTTATAAAGAGCGATGACGCTGACCTCGATTACGATATTCGTTTAAGCTCATACGCAGACGGCACGCTTGACGTTAAAGAGGAAATAGCCGCTGTCAACAATGCGATAGAGGGTATTCTAAGTGGCGTAGAAGACGAGGCAAGCTCTTACGAAAAGGTAAAATATTTTAATAAATGGCTTACCGAAAACAACTGTTACGCCGCTAACGTTACCGAAAACAGCAGAGATGCGAGAGGGGCGCTTTTAGGTCAGGACGGAAGCTCACCTTACGCCCCGGTATGCGAGGGCTACGCAAGAGCGCTCAAGGTTCTTTGCGATAGGGCTAATATTCCTTGCGTGCTTTCTTCGGGGTTGGGTGACGGCGAGGACCACATGTGGAACCTCGTAAAAATGGATGACGGCAAGTGGTACGGTGTAGACGTTACGTGGAACGACCCTGTTTTAACCGGTGTTTTTACAAAAAAATCGGGAAGCGAAAACGAAAGGTTTTTATTGGTCGGAGCAAATACTTATATTATTGATAAAAAATTTGGCGAGTCACACGTTGAATCAAATAAAGCGTATGAGGATAGGGTTTCGTTCGACAACGGACCTAAGCTCGAAAACGAAAAATATCAACCGCTTACGGTAAGGGCAGAGTGGAATATTTCCGACAATTTACAAGTGGATTCTGTCAGCGCAACGCTATATCAATTAGCTGACCATACCATAGCAAAACCCTCGTATAAGTTGATTATTTCGGGAAACGGTAAAGCAAAGGAGTATTTAAGCGAGAATTCTTGCCCTTGGAAATCGTACACAAAGTATATTAAGGAGATAGAAATAAGGTCCAACGTGACCGAGATGCAAGGCGTTCCCTTTAAGGAATTGACAAATCTTAAGAACGTTAAGATTTACGGTGACTTAAAGCTTGGGGAAGGCGCGTTTGCAGAGGGCGAGATTGCTTTTTACTGCCATAAGGGCTTTGCTTGCTATCAAAAATTAGATGACTTGGGATATGCAGTTTTCGAAATTTGTCAAATAGATAATTGGGAAGTTTCCGTGGCAAAAACCTGCGAGCAGGACGAGGTGCTTAAAGGAGTATGCTCCGTTTGCGGATTTGAAAAGACAAAGGAAGGAGAAAAGGCAAGCGGTCACGATTACGGAAACGAGCTTTCTCACGATAAAGACAGACACTGGTACGGCTGTGAAAATTGCAATGAGAAAAAGGATATCGAAAGCCATAAGCTTTCTGATTGGATAACAGAAAAAGAACCGACTGCATTGACAAGCGGTTTAAAGGTCAGAAGGTGCGCATGTGGCTATACGGAGCAAGAAGAAATAGAAAGGAAGGACGTATCGCAGGTTTTCGGTAATATTGATATAAAGAAAATCATAATAGCGGTGGCGTGCGTTGCAGTACCTATCATATTGTTTTTGTTGTTTTTCGTTATTAAATGCATATTCAGACGTTAAAAAAAGGTAAAAAGGCTTAGCTAAAACGGAGCTAAGCCTTAATTTAACAAAAAAATAAAAAATGTGCTTAAAAAAACTTGTCTTTTTTAAAATGATATGATACAATAATACACGCTGGCACGGTAAATACGTGAATGCTGCTATGGCTCAGTCGGTAGAGCGCGTCCTTGGTAAGGACGAGGTCACCGGTTCAAATCCGGTTAGCAGCTCCATAAATAAAAGGCACAAGCAAAAAGGGCTTGTGCCTTTTATTTATTTACTCACTAAGCTGATGACGGTGACCTTAGGACTTACCAAGGAGAGACGGTAGGGCTCCCAAAAATAATTTTGAGAAGCAAAAGAATTTTAGGGAAGAGGAGCAAGACGATTGAAGATTAAGCCGTGAGCGATAGCGAGCGGCGACAAAAAATCCTTATTAT
Source organism: Christensenellaceae bacterium (assembly GCA_045588105.1). GTDB lineage: Bacteria > Bacillota > Clostridia > Christensenellales > Borkfalkiaceae > UBA10281. The sequence continues at coordinate 12,702 of JAZNDO010000010.1, forward strand.
AAAAGAGTAGCAAGACTTTGCTACTCTTTTATAATATATACTTTTAAAAAATTTTGCCCACAAAGCGCAAAAATTCAGCATGTCAGAAGATGTTTAATAACCACGTGAAACTGTCGAAGCTAACAGTAAAAGAATTAAGAATAGTCCTATTGCTATTCCAAATGCCACGTTTGCAGTATTTTTGACTCCTTTGCTATGAGGAGATTTTATAGCAATTGCATTAATAAAAACGGAAAATGCTGATACTGCCATTGCAACATATGCAATGATAGGATGTGCTAAATCTCCAATATTTTCGAGCATACTATGGCGAAATGTTACTTCAACTATTTCACCGGTGGCTTGGTCGGGCAAATGACCGACTCCTAAGAACATATTGACAAACCACAATGGAATTGTTGCAACAGATAGAATAATCTTGATTATGGAAAAGACGTGTTTTTTCATATTGTTTACCACCTTTCCTGAAATTCTTATTTGTCTTGCTTTTTAAAGTGCTTCATAGCAATTATAACAACGATTGCGCCGAGTAAGGGGAAGATTGCTGTTACGAGCATTCCTGCCTTTAAGCCTATTTGCTCGGCGGTAAGGCTCAAATTGGCTGCAAGTCTTGCTCCTAACGGGCTTGTCGAAACGGTATCCGTTACTATTCCTAAAAGCTGAGGGGAAACGGACGCGCCTAAATCGCCTCCAGCAGCCATAAGCGCGTAGGCGGAAACGCCGAGCTTTGGCATTTTTTCTTCCATCATAATAAGCGTGCCCGGCCAAAGCATTGCGGTAAAAGCTCCGGTTAAAACGCAAGCGATAAATACGGGAATAGCGCTAGTAAAAAGACCGACTACGATATAACAAGCCGTTGCGCCTATCATACCGATAAGTAGCGTTTTAAAAATGTTTTTACCGAATTTAGCGTATAAAATTCTGACGAGCCCAAGAAGTATGGCAAAAAGCGCAAGACCTAAAATGTCGCCGAGCGCCTTGTCGATTTTAAGGGCGTTTTCCATAAAGCTGGAAATCCAATTTGACATAGCGTTCTCTGCGCACGCGCCGAAGAAAATACACGCCACGCAAAGCGCGATACCAAGGGTGTTTCTTTTTGGTTTTTCAATCTCGTTTTCCGTGTGCGCTTGATTCATATCGGGCATAGGCGACGTCATAAAAAGTACGCTTGCAATTACTGGGAATAATGCGAATAATATAACGAGATACATCCAATTTTCAGTGCCGAATATTTTCAAAAACACCGTGCTGACCGTCGCAACGAAGAAAACTCCAAAGGCGTATAGCGAGTGCAGGGCGCTCATATCCCTTTGAGGATTGTCCGACGGAAGAGCTGCAATCGTTGGGCTTAATAAAACCTCGGAAAGTCCTGCCGAAACGGAAAAAATTACCGTTCCTATAAGAAGTCCTAAATACGCGATATTAGGGAAAAGTGACGGTATAAGCGCGTAAATAAGCAGTCCCGTCGTCGTAACGAGAGGCATTGTTTTTACGATTATCTTAGAATTTAACCTGTGTGAAAATGCAGTAAAAAATAGGTCTATCGCAAGCTGAGTACAAAAGTTTACGAGTATTAGCGTGCCTAGTAAGGTGTAAGAAATTCCGAACGTGTTTTTAAACGTTACGAATAGAAGAGGTGGTAAGCAAAATACCGAGGACATAGTAAAGTACGCCGAAAAGCAAGCAAATTTTGTTCTTTTGAAATTGGGCATTTTATTCTCCTTAACTTATCATAATTCGCCTTAGCGAGTTGATTTGTTCTTTTGTTACGCCTATTGATAAAAGAAGACTTTCAGTTTTTTCTAAAACGGTATTTCCACTATATGAAGTGAGTAAATTTATAAATTTTTCCCAAAGGGGTTGAGTCCAACCTTTTGTAGTGCTCCTTACGCCAAAGAAAGAAAACGAGGTGAATTCATAATCTTGTATCAAGGTTTTTTCATCTACGCCAAGCAGAGCGTTTATTAAAAAGCAAACGGTGCCAGTCCTATCCGCACCACCCGTACAGTGCATATAAATCGGGTAGTTATTTTCTTCACCTAAAATGGAGAAAAGGAGCTTATAGCCCTCTTTACAGTCGATGATAGCGTCGTAGCCGTGCAAGGTTGAATACACGAGCTTGGCGTTAGGGATTGAACTATTACAGTCCTTTTCAGCTTCTTCGGGAGTTCTGAAATCAATCTCCGTTTTAACCCCTAAAATCTCGCTCATATAGGCTTTACCCTTTTCGGTTAAGCCTACCGTTTCAAAATCCTTACAAGGCGAAAGCGTGCCCCCGCGGAAGATTTTGTTTTGATTGGTTCGTTTGCCGTTAGGAAGAAGATATCCACCTATATCGCGAGTGTTAAACAGTCCGTCAATCTGCAAGGGGCGAGGTCCTCTTTCGGCTGTAAAAAACGAGTGAAAGGCTTTTTCGGTAGAGCCGTCCAAGTAGCTTGCACAGATTTCTATACGGTAGGAGGTTGCCTTTAGCAGGTTGTAAACGCTAAGCTTATAGATGTTACCGTCAACCTCGTAAGATTGACAGGCTTTAACCATTTCGTCAACGTAAAGCTTTACAAAAAAAGATTTTGCAATTCTATCCGTTTTCCAACTGACGCAAACGGGAATTGCTTGATTAGGCTCTTTGTCGCTCCCTTGGCAATAAGCTGCGACGTCGCCACCGCCCTGCAAATAATTTTGCGCCGATTTTGAGTATAGACGTACCGTGCCGTTTGGAGAAATGATTTTTAACATAAAATTAACCTCGTTGTAGAGTCATTATAGCATAAAGAGTCTGTTGTCTTCAACTTATTTTTTTGGTTTTTTTAATTGAAATTTTTGCAAGGCTTGATAAATGATAAAAAAATAAGAGGCTACTTAAGTAGCCTCTTGGAATATAAATTTAGGTTAAAGCACGAATTGTAAGGTTATGAATGCCGCATAAATTGCAAGCAGGGTATAACCCTGAACCTTAGAAAGCTTGCCTCGTATAATTGCCGGAATTGTAAGTATTCCCATTGCCGTAAACATAAGAGGAATATCCAAAACGAGAGAAGCGTTTATTCCGCCTATAAGATTTCCTATTGGCACTGCAAACGGAGCAATCGTAATAGCCATACCGCTAACTAAAACGAGATTGAAAAGGTTTGCGCCTATAAGGTTACCGAGTGATAATGCGCCACGGCCCTTCAAAAGGGATGTAATAGCGGTTACAAGCTCGGGAAGCGAGGTTCCAAGAGCAACGAAGGTGAGTGAAATAACCGTTTCGGGAACACCCCATTTCGTAGCGAGGAAGGTTCCTTTATCAACGAGTAGGTCTGCGCCAACGGCTATAACGAACGCGCCCAAAATTAAGAATATAAGGCTTTTTACAAGCGGTTGTTCATTTTCGCCCTCTTCGGTAGCTTGCTCGGGATTTAAAAGCTCGCGAGATACCTTTGCGGTTTTTAATGCTTGCGTAACCGTAATAGCCACATATATTACGAAGGTTATAAGAAGAAGTATTCCCGCCCATCTTTGGAATTCGCCGATAAAGTAAGCCGTGCAAGCATAGAAAATTGCAGCGCCAAAGAAGAAGCAAACGGGGATGATGAGCGTTTTGCGGTCAACGTCCGACGGCTTGATTGATATGGTAATCGCTGCGATAAGCGCAGTATTACATATTACTGAACCTATTGCATTTCCGTAAGCCATAGCGCCACTTCCGGCGATAGCTCCTTGCGTTGAAACCATAACCTCGGGAAGCGTAGTGCCGATAGAAACGACCGTTGCGCCTATTAAAATATCGGGAATACCGAATTTTTTAGCGATTGCCGTAGCGCCGTCGACAAACCAGTCGCCGCCCTTTATTAAAAGGATAAACCCAAAGGTAAATAAAAGTATTGCGTCCGCCATTAAAGCGTCCTTAAAGAATAAACCAATCATAGATAGTCCTTTATAAGTTTTTATATATTATAGCATATGATATATCCAAAAGAAAAGAGTTTTATAAAAGAAATTTGAAAACAAAACGAAAGACAAGAAAAATTTTTATAAAAGAAGACAGTCGTATGTCATATTATTGCCGATATAATGTAGTCACAAAGGTCAAGGAGGCACTTATGATAAACAAAATAATTTTAAAAGGCGCAATCGACGGAGTGTCGGAAAATCAGTTTTTGGTAGCTCAAAAATATTATTACGGAATAGGCGAAAATAAAAATCTTCCCTTGGCAGAAAGCTGGTATAAGGAGGCTGCAAAAAAGGGTCATACCGCCTCTGAGTTTATGTATGCGTACATGTTACTTTCGGGCGAAGGCGGTCATAAGGACGTAAAAAAAGGAACTAAATATCTTAAGAGGTCTGCTTTTGCAGGGTACTCTAACGCAATTTTACTGCTTGCAAGAAATTTCTATTACGGATATGGTGTAAAGCGAAACGAGAAAAGAGCTTTTAGACTGTGGTCTAAGGGAGCAAAGCAGGGCTTGGCAGAGGCTGAATATTATTTAGGGCTTTGCTACAGTAAGGGTATTTACGTTAAATCTAATATAAGAAAATCTAAAAAGCATTTATATAACGCGTTAGATAACGGCTTCGATATAGCAAAAACCGCAATTAGCGATTTGGCGTTTTGTTAAAATTTTTTGTTCTAATTTTGTTTTCCGTCTCATACGATATAACAGTAATCGGGCAATGCCCTAAAGGAGAATTGTTATGAAAGACGGAATGGAATACGCTGAAATGCTTGGGATAAACGTGTCCTCGTGCGACGTTGTCGTCAAGCCTGCTAAACGCAAAAAGAAAAAGGACGTAAAGGAAGACCTTATCGCAAAGGTAAACGAGCGTGAGTACGCTGAAAATATCGTTAAAGAAAGTGTAGAGCTGCAAGGGTATGAAGAGCTTGTGCCAAAAGCAGAGGGTAAAACGGTTAAGCGCCGCTTTGATATTTTACATTTTCAGGGAATTGCAATCTTCGCTCTTATCGTTACCATACTTTTGACTAATATATTTTGGGAAAACAGCGGTATAAATATGCTGATGAAAAAAGCTTTTAATTCCGATTCCGAGGCGGTAGATGCAAGAACCTACCTCAGCTTCAGCGCAAAGGCTCCCTCTGAGGAGCTGTCGGTCGAGGTTGAAAACGGCGTTATGACCTTTTCGGGTAAGGGCGCTCTTTATCCTGTTTGCGACGGCACCGTATCCTCAATCGTAGAAGAGGACGGTAAGTACACGATTACCATAAGCCACAGCGACAGCTTTAAAACGGTTATTTCTGACGCCGATTTTGTTTATACCCAAAACGGAGAGCAGGTCTTTGCCTATATCCCCGTTTGCTACGTTGCGGACGGCTCTGCGAAGGTTTATATGTATGACGGCGAGTCTCTGCTCAAAAATTATATCGTCGAAGACGGCGTTATTATATGGGAAAGTTAAAATTTAAAGTTCATCCTTTATTTTATTTAATAGGAATATACTTTGTCGCAACCGGCAAAGTATTTTCTTTTTTGGTGTATACCTCGTGCGCGCTGATTCATGAATTGGGGCATTCGATGATGGCGCAAAAGTGCGGCTATAAGCTCGTAAACGTTACTTTATTGCCCTTTGGGGCAGTCGTTTCGGGGGACGTTTCGGGTATGAGCTATACGGACGAGATAAAGGTCGCGCTGTCGGGGCCGCTCGTAAATTTAGCCGTCAGCGTGGTGATAGTTGCCGTTTGGTGGGTTTTCCCCGAGGTTTATCCTTATACTGAGCTTGCGGCAACCGCAGGGCTTGCGCTTTGTATTATAAACCTGTTGCCGGCTTTCCCGTTGGATGGGGGCAGGGTGTTGCTTTGCACCCTTTCGATTTTCCTGCCGCGAAAGACCGCAGTTGCTGTTTGCAAGGGCGTGGGAATATTTTTCTTTGCGGTTTTTACAGCTCTGTATGTATTGTCCCTTTTCGTTGGCGGTAACGTATCGCTTTTACTGTTTGCCGTCTTTATGCTTTTGGGCGCGCTTGACAAGGGTAAGGAAAACAGGTTTATCCGATTATATCAGAGTATCTCCCGTCAAAGTCTTAAAAACGGTAAAAAAATAAAGTCGCTCGCAGTTTACGAGGACTTTACCGTAAAAAGACTTTATAAAAAAATAGACGGAGGGTATTTGTACAGAGTTTACGTTTATTCCGAAAACGGCAGGCTCAGGCGAATTTTAGAGCCGCACGAGGTGGTTGATATTTTACAAAATAAAACGTTTTCGGATAGACTCGCTTAAAATCAAACGCCGCAAGGGATTTCCCAAGCGGCGTTCATTATAGAATATATTACTTAATTCTTTCGCTTTTTATAAGCTTGCCGTAATTCTTTTTTCTAAGCTTAACCGTCTTGCCTTTTTTCTTTAAGGCGATTAAAACGATTACGCAGGCTATAGCAAGCAAAGCCGAAGCTGTGATAATGAGCATGGTTGAATACTTCATATATCCGACCTTAACCGAATCCCACATATTGTTGAGCTTTTTAAGTGTTTCGGTATCAACGTGCTCCATAACTACGCATCTATTCATAGTTTCGGGCGTTGGGTACATAGCAACGAGTTGACGGTTTAAAGAATCTGTAAAAATAATTCCGTCGCCGTCTATTTTATCCCCGAAGAAATATTTTACGCTATGGGTGTAAATAGGCGTTGCATCTTCAATTCCATCATGACAAATATTGCCGTCTTCATCTAAATAAGTTAGCCTATAAGCTAATGAATCGCCATCTACTATCAAATTAGTGTTAAAATTAGGGTCGCTTGTTATATAGACTTCCTCGTAGTAATTGCCGTCGGCGTCTTGATAGTCAGTTTCTTCGCTTGACGGTATTAAAGTAGTTAAACCATAGTTAGAGCAAACGTATTCAAATACTTGTTCGCCTACTATAGGAGAAGAGTAGCAAATATAGTCAAGGTTTTCAATAGCCTTTTCTTCTTCGTACATAAATTCCAAAAACGTTTGGGCTAATTCTTTATTTGCGCCCTTTGGCATTACCCAGCCGTCAAAGAATAGGTTGCTACCTTCGGTTGGAACTACGTATTCAAGGTAAGTTCCTTCTTCTTCGGCAATATCCATTGCGTAAACGGCGTCGCCACTCCACGCAAAGTTTATCCAAAGCTTACCGGTTGCCATATCTTGCTTGCCGCTATCAACCTCAAATCCGTAAAGATTTTGTCTTACGTCGGTTAAAAACGCCCTCGCTTTTTCAATCGTTTCGTCGGAGAAGTCGTTTAAAAGATTGCCAACCTCTCGGTTGTAAGAGGCTTTAGAATTGTCAAGAGCTAAAAGCTTGTCGCGGTTTATATAGCCCAGCGCTAATACGTAACTATCTCTTACGCTATCTTTAATAGAAAACTTATACTGGTATTTTGGGTTAGTTACGACTGACCAGCTAGACACGTCGTTATATTCGACTAATTCGGGGTTATAGGTAAAGCCCATAGTGCCCCAGTTGTAGAAGGTTGTGTATTTGTAAAACTCAGTTTCGCCAAAAAGATTTTTAATGTAAGGGGATAAGTTTTTGTTGTAGTTGACCATTTTAGAGTGGTCAAACTCCTCGCACATGCCTTCAATTATCATCTTTTGAATCATATATTCCGAGGGGCAAACGAGGTCGTAGCTGTAGGTGCCGTCCTTTTTTTGAGTGAGCTTAAGCTCGTTGTACATATTTTCGTTAGTGCCGAAGGTTGAGTAGTTTACGGTTACCCTTTGACCGTTATGAGCGGTAGGATACCATTTCTCAAACTCCGAAACCATATCGTAGACCTCTTCGTCGCAGGCAATATACTCCTCCCAGTTGTAAACGTTTAAAACTAACGCCCCGTCCTTTTTACAGGAGGTGAGAGGAAGAAGTGAAAGACTTATAATTCCGCATAAAATGATGGAAAATAATTTTTTCATTACTTTTTACCTCCTGCTTTTGAGCCCTTGCCGGACAACACGTTTTTAACGATAAGCATTATTATAATAACGGCAAAGATTATTGTTGATAAGGCTCTGAGGGCAGGCACGTCCGCGCTTCTGCCACCCTTTGCGTACGCGTCGAAAACGAAGGTTGATATGGTGTTAAACGTAGCAGGCTTTGTGAAGGTCGTGATTATGTAATCGTCAAGCGATAAGGTAATCGCAATTAAAAAGCCTGAAAAAATACCGGGGAGAACCTGGGGGATGATAACCTTAAAAAGGGCTTGCGTCGGCGTTGCGCCAAGGTCTAAGGCAGCCTCGTAAAGGTTTTTGTCCATTTGCTTTAATTTAGGCGTTACGTTTAATACGACGAAGGGGAAGGTGAGTATTACGTGACCTATTAAAAGGGAAGCGTAGGTTCTTCCAAATGCAAACATCGTACAAATCAACGCCGTTGAAATTGCCGTGACTATTTCTGCGTTTATAACCGGAATCTGCGTTACGGTATTCATCGTATCTCTTACTCTTTTTCTTGAATAAAACATACCGATTGCGCCCATCGTACCGAGTACCGTCGATAAAATGCTCGAAACGAGAGCGAGGACGAGGGTGTTTACAACTGTGGTCATAAGCTCGCTGCTCGTAAAAAGCTGCTTATAAAGGGCAAGCGACCATTCGTTAGACCATTGTCCGACAACCTGCGAATTATTAAAGCTGTAAACTGCAAGGAGAATAATGGGGGCGTATAAAAAGGCAATTACAAGCCAAATATACCCTCTTTGAATAAATTTTTTTACCATAATCCACCTCCTCTTGCGTCGGCGGAGTCCTCTTCGGAGAATTTGCCGGTCAAAAGCATAGTTGCGAATATGAATACGAGAAGAATCATTGCTATTGCCGAGCCTGCGTTCCAGTTATACATAGTACTGAACTGGTTTTCAATAAGCTTACCTATAATCGTTACGTTTCCGTTGCCTAAAGTATCCGATACTACGTAGCTCGTCATAGTCGGGAGCAAAATCATAGTTATCGCGCTGACTATACCAGGCATAGAAAGAGGAATCGTCACCTTGAAAAGGGTTTGCGCTCCGCTTGCTCCAAGGTCAGAGGAGGCCTCCAAAATATTCTTGTCAAGCTTTTGTAAAACGGTATATATCGGCAGTACCGCAAACGGTAAATAGTCGTAAACCATACCGATAAGAGTATTGATAAAGCTCGTTTTGTTAGATTTGAACATACCGAGCGAATAGAGAAGCTCCTTCATTGCGGCAGTTCTCAGTACGAAGTTAATCCACATCGGAAGTATAAACAAAAGGAGCATAATTCCGTTTTTATTTATATCCGTTCTCGCTAAGATATAGGCTGCCGGATATGCGATTAACAAGCATATAGCCGTAGTTAGCGTTGCTAAGGCAAAGCTTATAAAGAGTGCCGTGAGGTTTGCGTTGCTTGTAAAAAAGTCTTTGAAGTTGATTACGCTGATTTTGCCCGATACGGGGTCTGTAAACGCGTAATAAATAATTAAAAGCAAGGGGAAAACCACGAAAAGCGCCATGAAGAGCGCGTAGGGAATTCCGAGATGCTTTCTCGAAAATTTAAGCGCCGTCATTTTTGATTTACCGCCTTTAATTTAAGCTTGATTTTGTCCTTTGGAATCTTAACCGAAACTCTGTCGTTTTCGTTCCATACGTATTCGGTGTCAACTACGAAATCCTCTTCTTCGTCGTCAGTTCTTATAATAATCTGATAGTGGTCGCCCTTATAAACTATTGAAATGATAGTTCCGCAAGCGTCGCCATCCTCGTCGTTGTCAATGATTTCGATATCCTTAAGACTGACCTCAACCTTAACGTCAACGTCAGTTAAGTCTACGCTTTCGCCGCTATCCAATATGAGGTAGCCTTCCTCGTCAAGATGAGAATTTTCATAAAGCTGAGTAACGTCACACTCAAACTCGCCGTCGGCAAAGCATACGGTATTTCTCTTTGTAATATATCCGTCGTAGCGGTTGCAGTCAAATTCCTTCGCCATTATGTGAATATCGTCAGGGCGAATATGTATGGAGCATTTTTCACCCTCTTTTCTTTCAATGGTGTCCTGAATAAGGACCTCGGTCTTGCCGACCTTAAAGGTCATTTCGTAGTGCACGCCCTTAAAGATTGAGGAAATTATAACGCCGTCAACCATGCCCTTGCCCTCGTCCGCCAAGAAAACGTCCTCGGGTCTTACTACGACGTCAACCTTTTCGTTGATAGGGAAGTCGTCCACGCAGTCGAATACCTTATTGATAAATCTGACCTTTTTGTTGCCAACCATCGTGCCGGAGAAGATGTTGCTCTCGCCTATAAAGTCTGCAACGAAGGAATTTTTAGGCTCGTTGTAGATATCCTTTGGAGTGCCGATTTGCTGTATTGCGCCGTCGGACATTACTACGATGGTATCGCTCATCGTAAGAGCCTCCTCCTGGTCGTGCGTTACGTAAATAAAGGTTATACCAAGCTTTTGGTGCATATCCTTTAGCTCTAATTGCATGTCCTTTCTCATTTTGAGGTCAAGCGCGCCGAGAGGCTCGTCCAAAAGTAAAATTTCAGGCTCGTTTACTATAGCTCTTGCAATAGCGATACGCTGTTGCTGACCGCCTGAAAGGGTGGTTACGTCCCTTTTTTCAAATTCCTCAAGGTCAACGAGCTTCAAAACTCTTGAAACCTTTGCGTCGATAACCTCTTTTGAAAGCTTTTCTATTCTAACCCTTTGCTTTCCTTTTTTATCCACGTAGGTATTTCTAAATCTTTTAAGCTTTAATCCGTAAGCAATATTGTCGTAAACGTTGAGGTGGGGGAAAAGAGCGTAACGCTGGAAAACGGTGTTTATAGGTCTTTCGTACGGTGGAACGTTGGTTATATCCTTTCCGTTTAAAAGAATTTGACCGCTCGTTGGCATTTCAAAGCCCGCTATCATTCTAAGAGTTGTTGATTTTCCGCAGCCCGAAGGTCCTAAAAACGTAACGAATTCGCCTTTTCGTATGTATAAGTCCATTTTTTCAACGGCTGTTTGACCGTCGAAAACCTTTTCTATACCTTTAAGCTCTATAATTTTTTCTTTGCTGTCCATTAGATTTATCCTCCTCGTTAAAAGGTTGGTGGGGTGCTTACCCATATAAATTTTGCAGGCTTATCAGTCGTGTTTTCTACGTAATGACTTTTGCTTGCAGTAAAATAAAAGCTTTCGCCCTTATGGCATTTATGCTTTTTGTTGCCTATATGCACGGTAACCGTGCCAGATAAAACGTAGCCGAACTCCTCGCCCTCGTGAGGGAAGTCGGTTTCCGTTTTTCCGTGAGGCTTAAGCTCAACCGAAATAGGCTCCATCATGTTTTTTTGCGCGTTGGTCACAAGCCACAAAAGCTGAAGGTCATCGGTATTCTTTTCAATAAAATCGTCGTGAGAAAAAACGATTTTCTCTTCCTGCTCCTCTGCAAAAAACTCGGTCAGGTTAGTGCCGAGCGCAGACAAAATGTCAATTAACGTTGCTATAGACGGACTTGTCAGGTCATTTTCAAGCTGACTTATGTAGCCCTTCGTCAGCTCGCATCTGTTTGCAAGCTCCTCTTGCGTTAAGTTTATCTGATACCTCAGCGCGCGTATTTTTTTACCTATTTGCACAGCTGCCACCTCCTCTAATCGGCATTTAGAGAGTTTAAACAAAAAGTTTAATAAAATTAAACCGGTGAGCATATTATATATATAATAAAAAATATTGTCAAACGATTTCATATAAATATTTTCACTATTTTTTTTGATGAGGAATATCGCTTAGTCAAAGTGAATAAAAATGATAAAGTAAAATCGCCAAAATACGACCAAAAGCACTGTAATCAGCCGTTTTGCGATATTAAAAAAATGTTAAAATTACGAGGTAAAAATGAGAAAAGCAAAAAAAGCAGTCGCCCTTATCTGTTCTTTCGTTATTATGGCAATTTGTGTTATTGCGATATGGCAAACAGACTCGTACGGAGTTTTCGTTTACGCCACCAAAAACAGAGATTTGCCAATATACTGCGTAGATACTGCCGAGCAAAAGTTGTCTATTTCCTTTGATTGCGCTTGGGGAACCGAATATACGGACAAAATACTGGACACGCTTGATTTTTACAAGGTTAAATGCACCTTTTTTGCGACTCAGTTCTGGGTGGAGAAAAACCCCGAATACGTAAAGAAGATTTCTGAAAGAGGTCACGAGATTGGCACGCATTCGAGAACTCATCCGTATATGTCCAAGATGAGTAAAGAGGAAATTGAAAGCGAGCTGAAAACCTCGAGTGAGGCAATTGAGAAAATTACGGGTAAAGCCGTTGAGCTTTTCCGTCCGCCTTACGGAGATTACGACGATTTGCTCGTATCAACGGCGAGAGATATGGGGCTTTATACAATTCAATGGAGCGTTGACAGCTTAGATTGGAAGGACTTATCGGCAGAACAAATAGCAATGAGAATAATTAAAAACGCAAAGGCGGGGAGTATAATTCTCTGCCATAACAACGGGCTTCATACGGCGGAAGCGTTGCCCTTAATTTTTTCTGCTTTACAAGAAAAAGGTTTTGTTTTTGAACCTATAGGGGCACTTATTTACAGAGAAGGCTATACCGTAAATCATCAAGGTATGCAAATAAAAACTTAAGGAGAGATAAATGATTAACGAAGAAAAGCAAAACAACAGAGTATTTTTAAAAGGTACGGTGGCAAGCGAAGCGAGGTTTTCGCACGAGGTGTACGGCGAGGGGTTTTACGAGATGGACGTAGCGGTAAAACGCCTTTCGGGGCAAGAGGATATTTTACCGGTTACGGTATCCGAAAGACTGATTGAGAGTAACGGAATAGTAAAGGGCGCAGAGCTTTGCGCCGTAGGACAATTCCGCAGCTACAACAAGCTTATTGACGGTAAAAGTAAGCTGATGCTTACGGTGTTTGTGAGGGAAATAATTAAGGACGCAGGGGTAAGAAATCCAAACAATATAGTCTTGTCAGGCTATATTTGCAAGCCTCCCGTCTATAGAACGACTCCGTTTTCAAGAGAAATCTCAGACGTTCTGATTGCGGTAAACAGAGCTTACAATAAGTCTGATTATATTCCGTGCATAGCGTGGGGAAGAAACGCCAAGTTTGTTAAAAATCTCGCCGTAGGCGAGAGAATTGCTTTGGCTGGCAGAATACAAAGCAGAGAATATACCAAAAAGCTTTCCGAAACGGAAACGAGGACTATGACGGCGTACGAGGTTTCTATTTGCAAGCTTGCGGCAAAGGATAACGTAGACTGCTTTGATTTGGACGAGGAGTTTGAGAGTAATCTGGTTTTAGAGGGATTGCCTCTTACTGAGATAGGGTAAACGCTTTGCAGACTTCGACCTTTTGCAATATATAATCGGCGTAAACAAAAAAGAGTTTTAAGCACCCGAGGGCCGGAAGGCTTCAGGGTGCTTTTGCCGTTTTTTATAAAGTTTGTGAAAAAAAGATTAAAAGTCTGCTTATCTGTTGTGTTTTAGATTTTAGTGTGTTATAATAACCACGATAAAATTCTCTATAAAATAGAGAAATTTAGGAGGTCGCATGATGAAAAATTTAAATCAAAGACTTTTAAAGGGAGCGATAGTCGTTGCAATGGCGGTAGTTATATGCTCTGCAATATTTTTTATTCTAGCTCTTTGCGAGGTTTTGCCTGCCAATCCGTTTAGACTCGGATTTGCAATATTGACCTTTGGCATAGGCGGAATTTTTGCAATTTACGGCTTAGTTACGAAGGGCGGGTACGAGCTTGCAGTCGGCTACCTTCTTCTCGTGGTTGGTACCGTTATCGTTTTGATAGGCGTATTGAAATGGTACGGAATAGTTATAATAGCTTTACTTATGTTGCTTTTCGGTCTCTTGCTTGCAATGCTTTTAAAGGGCAACAGCCTTATAGTTCAAAGAACGGATGAAAAGCCGGACTTCAAGCCGTATTCGGAGGTTTTGGCAGAAAAGAAGGCTGAGGACGCTTTAAAAGAGGCTATGCCTCTTCCCACACTTAAGGATTATTCAAAAGAGGACTAAAATGGAAGAAAGAAATCTTACGCTTCTTACGGATTTATATGAGCTTACGATGATGAACGGCTATTTCGAAGAGGGTAAACTTGACGAAATAGCGGTGTTCGACGTGTTTTTCAGACGTAATAATTTAATTACGTACTCTTTATTTGCAGGGCTTGAGCAAGCCGTTGAGTACGTTTTAAATCTCAATTTCGGCAAAGAAGAAATAGAGTATTTAAGAGGGCTGAATCTCTTTAGCGAGGAGTTTTTAAATTATCTTGCGAACATGAGGTTCACGGGCGATATCTACGCCGTTCCTGAGGGAACGGTGGTTTTTCCCGGCGAGCCGATTTTGACGGTAAAAGCTCCTGTTATCGAGGCGCAGCTTATAGAAACCGCGCTTTTGAATATTTTAAATCACCAAACGCTTATAGCGAGCAAGGCGGCTAAAATCTGCGATTCTGCCAAGGGCGATACGGTAATGGAGTTCGGACTGAGAAGGGCGCAGGGGCCGGACGCCGGAATATACGGAACCAGAGCTTCCGTAATAGGCGGCTGCAGCTCCACCTCAAACGTTCTTGCGGGCAAGATGTTCGACGTAAAGGTCGCAGGCACGCACGCGCACAGCTGGGTAATGAATTTCCCAAGCGAGTACGAGGCGTTCAAGGCTTATGCAAGGGTTTACCCCGATAATGTAATATTGCTCGTTGATACCTACGACACCTTAAACAGCGGTATTCCAAACGCCATAAGAGTGTTTGACGAGATGGTAAAAGAGGGTAAGCGTCCGGTAGGCATTCGAATAGATTCGGGCGACCTTGCGTATCTTACTAAAAAGGCAAGGCAAATGCTTGACGATGCCGGCTACGGATACGTAAAGATTTGCGCTTCGGGCGATTTGGACGAAAGACTCGTTCAAAGCTTAAAGCTTCAGGGCGCAAAAATTGATATGTGGGGTATAGGCACTAAGCTTATTACGAGCGCGGACATGCCCTCTCTCGGCGGTGTTTATAAGCTTGCGAGCGTTGTGGAAAACGGAAGAATTATCCCCAAGATTAAGGTGTCTGACAATTCTGCCAAGATAACCAACCCCGGCTTTAAGACCTTCTACCGCATATACGATAAAAAGACGGGTAAGGCAGAGGCGGATTTGATTGCTCTGCGTGGCGAAGAGGTTGATTTTGCAAAGCCGTTGACTATATACCATCCGATTGAAAGATGGAAAAAGACGACCTTTACCGATTATGAGGTAAGGGAGCTTCCTATATGCGTGGTGGAAAACGGCAGGCTCGTTTTGGATTTGCCAAGGGTAAAGGATATTGCAGCTTACGCGAAGGCTGAGATGAACAGCTTTTGGGATGAGTATAAGCGTATAGACCAGCCTCAGATTTACAAGGTTGACTTGTCCGACGGTTTATACGAACTTAAGCACGATATGTTAGAAAAGATTCGAAAGGGCGAAAAGCTCGGTTAAACGACCTATAGGGTTGTTTTTTGCGCGTGATATATACAGTTTGGAGATGATTGATATGTGGTATTTGGTT
>JAZNDO010000011.1:0-11026 GCA_045588105.1 Christensenellaceae bacterium
TCATCCCACGCGCAGGATAGAACGGAAAGATTTGGCGTTGCTACGGGTTTGGGAGGCATAACGCCTCCGTTAAGAAATTTTGCTCTTTCAACAAGCTCGCCGACAAGCCTGACGCCGTGCGGTCCGTCGCAGAATGCGACCTCCTTGAGCTTTCCGCTTGCGGTTGATAAAAGCATATTTTGAACACCTGATAAAAGGTTTAGCTTTTCGTCTTGGGTAAGAGCGCTTATATCGTATTTCATTTTTCCCTCCAAAGCTGTTGTTATAAATAGTATAGATTAAAAAACACTCAAAATATATACCAAAACTATTGAAATTACTCTCATAATTTGATATAATATAGTTATGAAAGCATTTTATGAACAGGAAAGAGAGGCTTGCAACGAGCCGTATATAGTTGGAGGTCAATATGCGTTCCCGTCGCATTTTCACGCCAATTTAGAAATTTACGTTTTAAAAAGGGGGAGCGTTCCGTTGACCGTAAACGGCGAAGGCATAACAGTTAAGGGCGGAGAGATTTGCGTCGTTGACAGCTATGAAATTCACGCAAACGGAGACAGAAGCGAGGATGCTGAATTAAAGGTGGTAATCGTTCCTTTTAGTCTGCTCGCCGGCTTTAACGCAAAGCGGAAAAATATGACTATAAAAAATAGGGTTATAGGTAACCCTAAGCTTTGTGATGAAATTTACGCTTTGATTTGCCGTTATTTAGAGAGTGACGAGCCGTTGGCTGTAAAAAACAGCGCGACGGAGTTTATACTCTCGCTCATTTGCGAAAATTTGACATTTGGTGACTCAAGGTATGGGGAAGAAAGCTCCTTAATCAGAAAAATTTTAACCTATTTGCACGCAAACTATAAAGGAGGCGCGTCGCTTAAGGAGGTTTCGCTCGCGCTTGGCTATACGGAGGCGCATTTGTCGAGAGTGTTTCATAAATACGTAAAAACCAACGTCACGAAATACGTGAACGGACTCAGATATCAGGAGGTTCAGGATTCTATAAAAGGCGGCGTTGATAAAAAAACCGTGGATATAATCTACGAGGCAGGCTTTAAAAGCCAACAGACCTATTACAGATTCAAGCAAGAAATCGAAGGGGAATAAAATTTATAAAAAGCCCTCGTATAAGTCGGTTAATCGACTTATACGAGGGCTTAACTTATATTTATTCTGCTGTAATTTCTAAATTGTATTTTGATTTGCTGCAGTATCCGTTTTGTTATTTTTCTTCGCCGTAGAAAACGAAGGAGGCGGTTTTCAAGCTTTCTTTCGTTTCCTTGGAAATTGGCTTTCCAATATTTCTGTAATCGTTGCTTATACAAAAATCGTCGATATTATCCTTAAGCTTTTCTAAGAGCTTGCTTTCTGTTTCATAAAGGTCGGACAGGTATTCCTCTTGCTTGCTTCCGGCAAATGACGAGTAGTTTAAAAGCTCTGCGTAATGCTCCAAGCAAAAGCCCGGAGTGTCCTTAAGTCTTTGTTTAAAGCTTGCAACGCTTTTATAAACCTGCGCAATGGTTTTATAATATCTTATCATATGCGATTCAAGATATTTGCAAACGACGCAGGTTTTTCCAAGATTTAATATTTTTTCAGCCTGTTTTTTTGCCGACTTGGAATTTTTTGCCTTGTCAACGCTTGCCATAACGGTATTAAGCCTTGTGGAAACCTGCAACGCAAGACCCAATTTTGAGCGCGAGGCGTAAAGCTTGGAGTAGTGGTGATGGCAAAAGCCAAGCTTGTTTACCTCTTTTCTCGTATCGTCCTCCATAACGCCCTCTCCGAGATATTGCTCGGTAAGTCTTTCGTCAATCTTTTTTTGAATACGGCAAACGGGGCATTCCTCTCTGCCGTCAAAATTCTCGTCGATTAGCATCGTGCCGATGTGATAATGCATAGCCTCTCCTCTGTCGTTTAATTAGTCTTGCCTGCCCGTAAGGTGGCCCTCGGGGTTAAGACCCTCAAAGCCGGTTTGTCTGAGCGCCTCGTACAGGGTCAGTGCTACCGAATTTGAAAGGTTTAAGCTTCTTAAGTTTTGCCACATAGGTATGCGCAGGGTTTCGCCGTAATGCTCCTTTAAAAGAGGCTCGGGAAGACCGTGAGATTCCTTTCCGAAGATTAAAAAATCACCGTCCTTGAATTTGGCGTCTGAATACACCTTTGCGCCCTTGGTTGACATAAAATAAAAATTCGAGCCGTCGTAGTACTTGTCCAAAAGCTCTTGAAGGCTGTCGTAATATCTTACGTCAAGAAATTGCCAGTAATCAAGCCCCGCTCTTTTTAAGGTTCTGTCCGAAATTTCAAAGCCCAACGGGCGAACGAGATGAAGCACGCTGTGCGTAGCCGCGCACGTTCTTGATATATTACCCGTGTTTTGCGGAATTTCCGGCTCAACTAAAACGATATTAAACATAATAATTTTCCTCTAAAGTGTGATAATCGACTTATAGGCTATCTTTTTAGCCTTGTTTTTGTTGTTTTAAGTATAAAATCAGCGTACGGCTCAACCTCGTAGACGCCGTTTTGCGCAGGTAGGGAAAGGTCTCCGTTTACGTTTGATACGTAGCATCCGCCTTTAAAAAGCAATACTACAGGTACTCCCAATAAAAAAGAAAACGCTCTGATTAATATGGAGTTTATTTCTTTTTTGCTAAAATCAGAAAGCGCAATAATAATCTCTGCGCCGCATACTGCGAGAGATTTAAAAAGGTTAAACGAAAACAGGTCGTCGCCGATTGCGACTCCGAATTTGCATTTGTCCGTCTGGTACAGTTTCGCGCCGCTTCCCGGCATATATTCCGTATCGCTTAAGGATACCGACATATCGCTGATACCGAGTAGCTTTCCTTTATCAAAAACCCCGACCGATTGCTTTAAAATACCGTAATTGTCAGTTTCAAACGCAGAAAGCACAGTCTTGTCAGAAATTTTTGAAAGGTCGCACAGGTGTTTTAGAATGCTCGTTTGTCCGCTCAATTCCTTGCCGTATTTTACTTTTTCGCAGCCGTTAAAGCCGTTTACGAAAATTTCAAAATCACCGTCTAACGCAGAAGGGAGAGGAAAGGCGTTTTCAAAATCAATCTTAATCTTCACTCAAAAAGCTCCTCTTTCATTGTATTTGAAAGAGGTGTTTTTGGTTACGCGAAAAATTTTTCCAATTCGTTTTTAATTGACCTTGTGTCCTTATATGTAAAAAGCTTTTGCTTAAGCTCGTTGGAATTTTTTTCGCCCTTTAAATAAAGGCATAGCTGTTTTCTAAAGGTAACAGCAACGGTTTTGTCGTCATATTTTGTTAAAAGTCGGTCTATATGTTCGTTAATTAACGATTTTTTGTCAATGCTGACGTCTTTGCCCAAAAGCTCGGCAAAAAGCCAAGGTCGCTGCAGCGCGCCCCTTGCAAGCATCACGCCGTCCGCTCCTGTTTTTTCCATCATAGTCTCGGCGTCGGATTTTGTAAAAATACCGCCGTTAGCAATAACGGGTACGCTGGCAACCGTTTTCGCCTTTGCTATTTCTCTGTAATTTGGCTCGCCCTCGTAAATTCTGTCCCTCGTTCTTCCGTGTACGGTAATCATTTGCGCTCCGCCGTTTTCAACGGCTTTGACAAAATTCTCGGTCACGAAATTTCCGTCGGTTAAGCCGATACGCATTTTGCAGGTTATGGGCTTGCCCGTTTTGGAGCATTCGTATATTATTTTTTCGGCAAGCGACGGATTGGTTAGCAATGCGCTGCCTTCTCCGTTGTTGTAAATCTTTGGCATAGGACAGCCGAAGTTTACGTCGATTACGTCAAAATGACAAAGATATTCGCTCTCAATTGCCCTTCGCATAATTTCGGGGTCGTTGCCAAAAATCTGAGCGCACTTTATTTTTTCCGAGGGGGAAAGGTGTAAAAGGTCCTTGGTGTTTTCGTTATCGTAAAGAATTCCCTTGCAGCTTACCATCTCGGTAAAGGTTAATCCGGCGCCGAAATTTATGCAAATTTCTCGCATGGCAAAATCCGAAAAGCCTGCAAGAGGGGCTAAAAAGAAATTGTTTTCAGTTTCAAATTTACCTATTTTAATTCTTTTTTGAAGCATTGTAGTATCCGTCTATTTCCTCTGCGGAAAGCTCTTTCATTTGTTTGCCGTCGTTTAGTATCAGCTTTTCGGTCTTTTTAAATCTTTCGATAAATTTGTTTGTAGAAAGGTTTAAAATTTCCTCGCATTCAAGTCCCGAAAGCCTTGCAAGGCTTACAACCGCAAAAAGCAGGTCGCCAAGCTCCTCGGCAAGTCCTTTCGAATTCCCCTTATTAAGCTCACATTCAACCTCGCCAAGCTCTTCCTTGACCTTGTTAAAAACGGCAAGGGCGCTGTCGAAATCCATATTGAACTTTTTGGCTCTTGAGCCGACCTTTTGGGCGCGCATCAACGCAGGAAGGTTGTGCGGTACTGATTCGAGGTATTCGCCGCCCGACTCAAAGCCCTTTTCCTTTTGCTTGTTCTTATCCCAAATATCCAAGGCGTTTTCGGCGTTTGTCGCTTTGTCTGCGCCAAAGATATGAGTGTGCCTTGCAATAAGCTTAGTACATATTCCGCTTAAAGCGTCGCGAAGGGTAAACGAGCGTCTTTCCTCGGCGAAAACGGAAGAGAAAACCGCTTGCAAAACAAGGTCGCCCGATTCCTCGAGCATGCCGTCCTCGTCGTTGCGGTTTATAGAGTCGACAAGCTCGTAGGCTTCCTCTATAATGTCCTTTCTTATACTTTCTTTTGTCTGCGCTCTGTCCCAGGGACAGCCGTTTTCAGAGCGCAAAATCTTAACTATTTGGTGTAAATCGTCTAAGTTAAATCTCGTTTTTTTTGTGAGAGGAACCTTGTCGATAACGAGGGCGGAAGAGTAGTCAAAGTCGTTATCAAAGTCTGATTCATAGAGCTTGATTTTCTTAAAAACGCCGTTTTTGAACTTATAGACGGGTATTTCGTCACCGTAGAGGTCCGAAAGCACGAGCTTTACCTCGCTTGCCATAAACTGGCTGTCAATGTCGTAAACGACTAAGGGGAGTGAAAGATTGCCGTTTTTTACGTCGTAAGCCGAGCATGCCGTATAGCTGCCGACGATGCCGACCTTAGAAAGAAAATAGGTCGCCTTTGAAACGCCTGCAATAATTTCAACGTTCTTGTGCTTTTTTAAAATAACAGAGCATGAAACGTCATCCGAAACGTCGCCGTCTACGAGGTATACTACGTCTTCGGCTTTAGCGGCGTCCAAAACTACCTTTGCGAGCTTTTTAGAAAGCGTGTCAAAATTGTGGCAGCTTTGGTAAACGTAATCGAGGGGCTCAGCCTTAACGCCGCTTTGCATTATTTGCTTGCCTACCTCGGATAAAGCCGTTCTTAAAAAAACTTTTTTGCCGTTTTTTGCTTTTTGATAGCCTGCTAAGGTTAAGTTGTCAATATGACTGCCGATTCCGACCAAGGTTATTTTCATTGATACCGTCTCTCTTAAATTTAAGTATAGTTATAATATATAATAAATCTAAAAAAACTGCAACAAAATAACAGGCAATATCAGAATATAAGGCAGCAAAAATATTTATTTGAGGAATTTTCAGCAAATAAATTTGAAGGGCAAATTTTGCGAGCAGTCCTATTGCCAAGAATAAGCAGGGGGCGTACGGCTTTCCGACAGCGACTAAGCACGAGGTAAGCGTTTGGGTGAGGGAAAGCCCTATAACCGTAAAAAAAGAGAGTGACAAAAGTCTCGTTGTGACGAGAGAAAGGTAGGGCGAGAGGCTTGCAAAGAGTATTCGCGTTACGAGCGGAGCGAATAAAAACAATAAAAGCCCTAAGCTTGCAGAGGTAAAAAGCGTAAGCGAAAATGACTTTTTAAGCTGTTTTTTTGTTTGCAAAAAATCTCCGTTTGCGGCGTGCCTTGATACGGACGGCAAAACGGCCACGGCAATTCCGTAGCAAACGGCAACCGGTACGCCCGAAACACTCTCAACGCTCCCCGTGTATATGCCGTATAAAGAGGATGCGTGAGAGGTGTAATTTTTTAACGTGTTCACTATGGTAAAGCTGTCGAAGGTCCTTGCCACGGGGAGCAGAACTGACGAGAGAACGATAGGAAAAAGTGTGGCTATAAGTCGTTTAAACGATAAAAAATAGGTGCTAACGCGTGAAAACCCCGACCTTTTATACGCAACGAACAAAAACAGCAGAGCTACTGCCTCGCTTGCCGTAACGGCAAGGCATGCGAGCGCGCCTAAGGTGGCAGGCGAGCCTTTTATCAAAACGCACAGCAAAAGCCCGACGGAGAGCTTGACGGCTTGCTCCGTAACCTGCGAAATCGCCGTTGGTAGCATGTTCATTTTTCCTTGAAAATACCCTCTTAAGCATGATATTACGGATACGAGCGCAACGGATGGAGCGAGCAGAATATAGGCGGGCGTCGCGCGTATATTTCCCTGTAACGATGCAAGAGGCATAGAGAGGGTTATCATCAATAGACTACCTAAAAAGCCTAAGGGTAAAAATACCGACAACGCTTTTTTTAGCACGACTCTTTCTCCGTATCCGCTTGAAATAAGCTTTGCGATAGCGGTTGGAACGCCGGTAGAGGAAAATGTTAAGAGTATGCAGTATATGGGAAACACAGTTTGATAAACGGCAAGCCCCTCCGCTCCCAAAATATTCGTGAGCGGTATTCGGTAAGATGCGCCGAGAAATTTTGATATCAGCCCTCCCAAGGCTATAATCGACGCGCCCTTTACGACCTCGTCTCCACGGGGTGGGCTTTGGGGGTGCTCGCGACGGGTTTCGACTGCAAAAGGCGACTTGTACGCCTTACAGCTCTCGTTAAAGCCGGTGTTTTTAGCAACGCTTTTTTTAATCATCTGAATCTTCCCGATAAAACCTCGCACGCAAGCTCTGTCAGCTCAACCTCGCTCGCCCCGATTTGCGATTCCTTTATCTTGTCGCATAAAATTACGCAGCCCACCCCCTCGTCGCCAACTCTTATTGGCATTATAATCTGATTGCAAAAGCCGAAGTCGTCGTTATCGGTTAATTTTAACGGCTCTCCGCCATCCTTAAACGAGCTTACGAGAGTTTGCCTGTTGGCTATAAGTCTGCAAATTTGCTCCGAGGGCTCCTGTCCTACGATATCCTTTGCGTGCAAGCCGCTTACGGTTATAAAATTGTCCTTGTCGCAAATTAAAACGCATTTACCCGTTTGACGGGAGAGGGCAGAGCAAACGTCCTCCGCCACACCGTCCATATTTGATAGGGGAGAATATTTTTTTAAAATAATACCGTCTTTTTCAGTAAAAATTTCAAGGGGGTCGCCCTCGCTGATATTGAAAATCTTTCTGATTTCCTTTGGGACTACGACTCTTCCCAGCACGTCGACTCTTCTTACGATTCCTGTTGCTTTCATATATTCATCTCCTTAATCCTTATATAATAAAAAGGTAACTGAAATAAGTTTTTGTAAAAAACGGATAAATATACCAAAAATACCATTAAAAAACCTAAAAGCATACGCAAAATATGAAGATTTTGTGAAATAAAAAAATTTTTTAAAAATTTGCGTTCTAAGGTTGACAAAGTTGTAAATACTATTTATAATATAGTCGAAAATTAGCAGTCGGGCAAAAAGAGTGCTAACACCCAACCCAAAGGAGTGCCAATATGGAGCTTTCCGAAAGAAAAAAGAAAATATTGCAGTGCGTGATAGACGATTATATTGAAACGGCGGTGCCCGTTTCTTCTAAAAGTCTTACCGAAAGGCACTTGTCAAACATAAGCTCGGCAACGGTAAGAAACGAGCTTTCGGCGTTAGAGGAGTTAGGTTATTTAACACAGCTTCACACCTCGTCGGGCAGAGTTCCCTCAGCCGAGGCGTATAAGCTTTACGTCAGCGACCTTATGATAAAGGATAAGCTTAGCGAAAAGGAAATTGATTATATCAAAAAGATTTTCCTTGAAAAGGCTGATAACTTAGAAGAGGTAATCAAAAACACGACTAAGGTTATAAGCGAGCTTACCTCGTATACGTCAGTCGGCGTCGTCACCCCGGATGTGGACGAGAAGATAAATATGATAAAGTTCTTCCGTTATAAGCCCGATACCGCTCTCGTTTTAATAGTTACCGAAAGACGACTTTTAAAGGATAATTATATAAGCGTGCCCGAGGGTATGAGCGACGAGCAGCTTCAAGAGGCTGAAAACGTTCTGTCTAAGCTTTGCGCAGGTAAGAGCTTTGAGGAAATTTGCAATATAAAAGACGATATAAACAATGAGTTTTCGGGCTACAAAAGCATTTTCTTAAACGTAGTCGAGGCGCTGAAGGTTTATATGACCGTTCAAGAGTCAGACGTGGTTATGGAAGGTCAGGATAAGATTTTGGACAATCCCGAATACGCGGATATATCGAAAATTAAAAATTTCTTATCGGTAGTTACAAAAAAAGACAAGGTTATGACCTTGCTTACAGGTGAGGGAAGGGATATAAAGATAAACATTAAGATAGGTACGAACGATTATGAGGAAATTCCCAGGGATTGCTCGCTCGTCACCGCGACCTACTCGGCAAACGGAACCAAAATAGGCACTTACGGCGTTATAGGTCCTATCCGTATGGATTATCAAAAGGTTGTCGCAGTCCTTGAAAACGTTGGTAAAATATTAGAAAGTATATTGACAAACAGGTAAATCATGGCTTATAAAAAAAATGAAAAAAAAGAAGAAAAAATTGAAGTGAGCGTAGAGGAGGCGTCATTAGACGACAGACTTAAGGCTTTAGAAGAAGAAAATCAAAATTTAAAGGCTGAGCTTGAAGCGGTAAGCAAAAAAGCCGAAGAGGCTCAAGGCGATTATTTAAGAGCGAGAGCCGATTGCGAAAACGTAAGAAAGCATAAAAACGAAGACGTCAGAAGGGCTTACGAGGAGGGAAAGACCGAAACGGTTGAAAAAATCTTAGGCGTAGGCGACAGCTTGGACTGGGCTTTGAAGATGCCTCTTGACGATAAGACGAGAGAGGGTATAGAAATGCTTTTAAAGAAGTATCACGAAACCTTGGCTAATTTGGGAGTGACCGAGTTTACTCCCGAGGTTGGAACCCCCTTCGACCCCAATACGGCAAACGCTGTTATGCAAATGGACGGCGACGAGGGTGAAGAAAGCGGAAATATCAAGCAGGTATTCGGCAGAGGATATAAGCTTGGGGAAAGAGTAATACGCTACGCTCAAGTAACCGTCGTTCGTTAAGGCTTATAATACAAGAAGTTGGCGCTTTGTTTACAAGGAGCGACAACCTCGCCGTATTTCAATCTTAAAATGTAAAAACATAAGTTTTTACCGCAAAACGACAGTTTTGCAAAGATTTTGCCATAGGCAAAAGATTTATTTTATATAGATTATATTTGGTTATGCTCTTTTTGTCAAGAAATAAACGTCTTCGAATAAGTTTACAAGCATTTTTCCTTTTATTATCACAAACGAACAATAGCTCACTATTCCAAAATCATTATAAAATCATAAACCTCTTGACCGCCGTCGATTTTATAAAACTCTATGTTCGGATGCTCGCTCATTACCCTATCATCAAGAGCTTGCTTTTCCTCATCCGTAACACCCTCGCCAAAGCTCACAATCATAAAGTTTTTACTCCACGCGTCAAGCTTGTCAGCCAAATCGAAAAACGCCTCGATTTTGTCCTTGCTTGCAGTGAGCATCGTTTTACCTGCAAAGCCTATGTAATCTCCGCTTTTAATATCAACGCCGTCTATATTTGCGTCGCGGATTGAGGTCGTTACCATACCCGTCACGACGTCCTGCATATCGCTTCTCATTTGAGCAGCGATATCCTCTGCTCCGCCCAAGGAATAGTCAAGCATCGAAAGGACGTTATACGCTTGACCGACGTCCTTTGTTTCAATGACGACTATTTTCGATTTTTCGTACATTTCAGCGGCTTGCTTTGCCGCCATTATTATATTGCCGTTATTGGGAAGAACGAATATTACGTCTGCATTTACATCGTCAAAAGCCTCGATAAATCGCTCTATAGAGGGGTTTTTACCTTGACCGCCGTCGATTACCTCGTCCGCGCCAAGCTCTTTAAGAACCTTTATAAGTCCCTCGCCCGTAGCTACGGTTACCAAGCCGAAATCTCTTCTTTCTCTTACTTTTTTAGGCTCTTTATCTTGCTTAATTTCACTATGCTGCACAGACATATTTTCTATCTTGACAGTTAAAAGCTCACCGAACTTAAGACAGTAGCTTAACACCTTATCGGGAGTTAAGGTATGCACGTGAAGCTTTACGACCGTGCCTGTTATAAGGCAAACAACGGAGTCGCCAATGCTTTCCAAAAAGCTCTTAAGCCCGTCTAAATCAAATGCCGAAACACCGTTTTTTGCGTTTGTAAGCTGAAGCAAAAGCTCGGTGCAGTAGCCGTATTCCATAACGCTGTTTTCGTTAAAAAGCGAAAAATCTACGGTAGCAGCAGACGTCAAATTTTCCCCGTCTTCAGTTAACTCTTTACCCTCAATAGCGCTTTTCATACCCTCTGCGATATACACGAGGCCCGCGCCGCCGCTATCGGTTACACCGGCTTCTCTCAGTACGTCTAAAAGCAGAGGCGTACGCTCGAGCGAAGCCTTCATTTCGGTGGTATAATTTTCAAAAAACCTGCCTATAGTGCAGTTATTGCCACATTTTTCGCAAGCATAGTCAGTCGCCTCTCTCGCGACGGTGAGTATTGTTCCCTCTACAGGCTTAGACACAGCCTTATACGCTTTACACACTCCGCTTTTAAAGGCTCTGCCCAAATCCTCAACGCTCGCTTCGTCAAGAGAGGCTAAGCCGTCGGAAAGACCCGAAAAAAGCTGGGATAAAATAACGCCCGAATTTCCCCTTGCATTTAAAAGCATACCGTCAGCTAACGCCTTTGCTTTTTTGCGAACGGAATTTTCATTTACCGCTTTTAATGCGTTTAAGCCGCCTTGCATCGTCATATACATATTATCCCCGGTATCACCGTC
>JAZNDO010000012.1:0-8950 GCA_045588105.1 Christensenellaceae bacterium
CTCAAGCTCTAATATGGTGCGCCTCGTTATAAGCTCAAGGTCACTCGTCGCTCTCGTGAAGTTAAGGTATTTACAGCCGTACATTATCGGCGGACAGGCCGACCTCATGTGTACGGCCTTCGCTCCGTGAGAATAAAGGAAATCTACAGTTTCTTTAAGCTGAGTTCCCCTGACGATAGAGTCGTCAACGAAAAGAAGATTTTTACCCTCTATAAGCTCCTGCACAGGGATTTGCTTCATCTTTGCAATTTTACTGCGCTGCAGCTGATTTGACGGAGTAAAGCTGCGCGCCCAAGTTGGAGTGTATTTTATGTAAGGACGGGCAAACGGCACCTTACTTGCGTTTGCATAGCCTATCGCGTGCGGAGTGCCCGAATCGGGAACGCCGCCTACGTAATCAAGGTCCTGAGCTCTTCCCTTTTCTTTATCGTACTCAGCTAAAATCGCGCCGTTATTACACCTCATCACCTCTACGTTCACACCTTCGTACGTCGAGGTCGGAAAACCATAGTAGGACCACAAAAAGGCGCATACGCGCATTTCCTTTTGCGGAGGTGACAGCTGAACGATTCCGTCGTCGGGAGATATTTCAACTATTTCGGCAGGACCTAACTCCTTCACGTTTGTAAAGCCGAGCTTTACGCTTGCAAACGACTCAAACGTAACACTGTAACCGTCTTCGCCCTTGCCTATTATAATCGGCAATCTGCCCATTTTATCTCTTGCCGCTATTAAGTGTCCGTTCTCCTTAAGTATTAAAAGCGAAAGCGTACCCTCTACCTTTTGCTGAGCGTACCTGATACCCTCTGCAAAGGTGTTTTTACGGTTTATAAGCGCGGCGACAAGCTCGGTAGAGTTTACCTTACCGCCGGTCATCGCATCGAAATGTCCGCCGTCTTCAACTATCTCCTTGATAAGAGCCTCGGCGTTGTTTACTACGCCGACGGTCGATATTGCGTACGCGCCGCTTCTTGAACGGATGAGCATAGGCTGAGGGTCTGTATCGCTTATACATCCGATACCGGCTGTGCCGCGCATCACCTCTAAATCGTCCTCAAACTTAGTTCTGAAGGGTGAATTTTCTATATTATGAATTTTTCTTTGTAAGCCTATTTTTTCATCGTACGCAGCCAAGCCGCCCCTTCTCGTACCGAGATGGGAGTGGTAGTCTACGCCGAAGAAAACGTCGACGAGGCATTCCTTTTTAGAGGTTATTCCAAAAAAACCGCCCATTGTTCCTCCTATTAGGGTCTACTTTAGAAGTATATTGAAAATCGCCGAACCATAACGGCAATATAAATTTTAATTATTTTGCTTCAAAAAACAACTTTGAAAGAGTCATCGGGTCGATATACTGACCGTCTTTATAAACTCTCATATTGCCTGATGCGATTTCGTCGATAAGCATAACCTTACCATCCTTATCGTAACCGAATTCAAACTTGATATCGTAAAGGATAAGGCCCTTTTCCTTAAGGTCGTCTGCTACGATTCTCGTAATCTTCTGAGTCATAGACTTAACGTCGTCGTACTGCTCGGCAGTCATAACTCCGAGGTCAACTAAACCGTCTTTAGTTACGAGTGGGTCGCCCTTAGCGTCGTTTTTAAAGGTGGTTTCTACGTATTCGGGAAGGTCTGCGCCCTCTTCGATATAGTCGCTGTATCTTCTGTAGAAGCTTCCAACCGCCTTGTG
Source organism: Christensenellaceae bacterium (assembly GCA_045588105.1). Taxonomy (GTDB): domain Bacteria; phylum Bacillota; class Clostridia; order Christensenellales; family Borkfalkiaceae; genus UBA10281. The sequence goes on from JAZNDO010000012.1 coordinate 1,694, forward strand.
ACGGCAAATAACCTCAAGACCCTTACCGAAGGGCTTAGCAGGAAGAACCTCCATAGTGGTATCTTCAAGATTTGCGCTTACGTAGTGGGTTTTAATACCTGCAGCGTTTACTTTTTCAAAGAAATAGATTGACATACGAAGGTTTACGTCGCCAACGCCGTCAATCGTAAGACCTACGGTGTTTTCACCCGGGTCGAACACACCGTCTTTACCGGTACAGTCGTCTTTAAACTTAAGCAGATAGTTTCCGTTCTCAAGAGCGAATACGTCTTTGGTTTTACCAGTGTAAACAAGAGTCTTTGTCATTTTTTGTTTCTCCTTTTATGCGTTAAAAATTTATTTTTTTTTATTAATTGGCTGTCAGCCGTTAAATCTCGCCGAAATTTCAGCGTCTTTTGCTAAGACCTTTTCAGCGTCTGCTGCTCTTTTTTCATCGAGCTTTTTTGCAAGCTCTTTATCCTCGACCGCAAATATCTGAGCACAAATTAAAGCGGCGTTAGCTGCTCCGTTTATAGCAACCGTAGCCACGGGGATTCCCGTAGGCATTTGCACGGTTGACAAAAGAGCGTCTACGCCGTCTAAATTAGATGATTTACAGGGTATACCGATAACGGGTAAGGTCGTTCTTGCAGCAAGAGCGCCGGCAAGGTGAGCCGCCATTCCTGCCGCCGCAATAATTGCGCCAAATCCGTTAGCTCTTGCGTTTGCGGCAAAATCACCTGCCTCCGCAGGTGTTCTGTGTGCTGAATACACGTGTACCTCGTATGGAATACCAAGCGAGGATAACGTGTTTATTGCTTTTTCTACGATAGGAAGGTCGCTATCGCTACCCATTACGATTCCTACTTTTTTCATAATAAATCTCCTAGTTGAGTTTCTTTAAAGTTAAATTCTTAGATGCGAGCAAAAGAAGGCTCGCTTTGAAGGATAAGACACGATAGACCTCTTTGGTCATCGGGGTTTAGACTTTAAAGCAGAAACGCACTTTTGCGAAGTAGATAAGAATTTAAAAAGGGCGCACTTATAGAGCTTAATAAGTGCGCCCAGACGGTCGGCTTTATAGGGTTACCCCTTTTGGTTTTCCGTTTCACCGTGGTAAATCACGCTATCCGTCAGTCGCAGAAAACCTTTAAATTGTATCACAATAATATCATACCTTAATTAACTTGTCAAGCAAGAAACGACACTTTTTTTAATTTTATTATAAAATAATAAAGGATAGCCGGCAGCTAAAAAAAAGCCGTCGCAATAACCGTTAAAAACGCGCCCTCTAAGCAGAAGCTTCAAGGGCGCATTTCGTTTTAGTTAAATCTTTATTTAAATTTTATGTTCGCTTTCGCAATACAAGCATTTGTATACGCCCTCTTTATCGGTAGGCTCGAATTTATGGTCAAGCTCTTGCTCGATTGAGGTTATACATCTCGGATTTACGCATCTTATTTTATTTACCACAACGTGACTTTCACCGTGAGTTGGCGCAACGCCGTTTTCGGCGTCCTCTAAAAGCTTGAGAATAAGCGCCATACGCATATATTTTCCGTTTAACACCTGTTTGAAATAGCAAGCTCTTTTATCGTCGTCTACCTTGACGCTGATTTCGTTTACTCTCGGAAGAGGATGCAATACGCATGTATCCTCCTTTGCAAGCTTCATTTTTTCGGCAGTTAAAATATAGCTATCCTTGAGTCTTTCGTATTCGTCGGCGTCAAAAAATCTCTCGCGCTGAATTCTCGTCATATATAATATGTCAAGCTCGCCGAGTGAGCCCTCCAAATCTCCCGTTTCAACGTACTGCATACCGTTTTTCTCGATTACGCCTTCTCTTACGTACTTAGGAAGTCTGAGCTCGTCGGGAGAGATTAAAACAATCTTAATACCGCTGTATCTTGAAAGGGCGTTTATAAGCGAGTGCACCGTTCTTCCGTACTTTAAATCACCGCAAAAGCCCACGCATAAGTCGTTCAAACGGCCTTTTTCCCTGTGTATAGTCAAAAGGTCGGCAAGCGTCTGAGTGGGGTGACAGTGGCTTCCGTCGCCTGCGTTTATCACCGGAATAGACGCGTTTTTAGCCGCCACGTAGGCAGAGCCCTCTTTGGGGTGGCGCATAGCGATAATATCCGCGTAACAGCTTATAACCTTTGCCGTATCAGCAATACTTTCGCCCTTTGCCGCTGACGAGCTGCTTGCCTCCGAAAAGCCTATAACGCTTCCTCCAAGCTCAAGCATTGCCGCCTCAAAAGACAGCCTCGTTCTCGTCGAAGGCTCAAAAAAGAGGGTGGCAAGCTTTTTACCCTTGCATTTTTCGGAATATTTTCTAGGATTTTCAATGATATCACAAGCCGTTTGAATAATCCCGTCAAGCTCTTCAACGGTCAAATCAACGGTGTCGATTACACTTCTTTTCATATTAAGCCTTTGCTCCGTACACTTCAAGATACTTTTTAATTCTTGCAACGTTTTCTTCGTTTGCAGGGTCTTCTTCTAAATACTCGATAATATCGTACACGTCAACTACCGAATATACGGGGAAACCGAATTCTTCGCCGATTTCAGCCATTGCGCCCTTTTCGCCCTGACCCTTTTCCTTACGGTCAACCATAACGAAGGTAGCGGCGATTTTAACACCCTCTAAGCATTTCATAATATCCATAGTTTCTCTTATAGCGGTGCCTGCGGTTATAACGTCTTCAACGATAACGACCTCTTCGCCTGCCGTGGGCTTATAGCCTACGAACACGCCGCCCTCACCGTGGTCCTTCGCCTCTTTTCTGTTAAAGAAGAAAGGCACGTTAAGACCGTTTTTAGAAAGGGCGATTGACGCCGAAACCGCAATTGAAATCCCCTTATACGCAGGTCCGTATAAAACGGTTTTTTTATCGCCAACCTTATCCAAGTAGCTCTTTGCGTAGAATTCGCCGAGCTTAGCGATATTTTCGCCTGTTTTAATTTCGCCGGCATTGATAAAATATGGGATTTTTCTTCCGCTTTTTGCAGTAAAATCACCAAATTTCAATACGCCTGCATTTTGTAAAAACTGTATAAACTCTCTCTTATAACTTTCCATTTTTATACTCCTAATATATTTATCGAAACTGAATAAAACCCTTGCGAAAGGGTTAGAAACGAGCAAGACAAGGCTCGCAAGGAATTTACGGGTGGGATAGACCTTGTTGGTCATCCCAGTCGAAAATTATCTTGCAGAAACGCAGTATTGCGACGTTTATAAGCCTTTTAGCCGACGAATTCGGTCACACAGCGCTCGTATGCCGCAACAGGGTCCTCTGCAGCAGTAATAGGACGGCCTACTACTATGTAATCAGAGCCGATTCTCTTTGCCTCGGCAGGAGTCATAACTCTCTTTTGGTCACCGATTTCACCGTCTGCAAATCTAACGCCGGGCGTTACTGTCAAGAAGCCATCGCCACATCTGCCGTGAACCTTACCTGCTTCAAGCGGAGAACAAACAACGCCGTCTAAGCCCGCTATTTTAGCGTTTTCGGCATAATGCATAACTACCTCGTCGATAGGCTTATCTATCCACAAGTCCTTTTTCATGCTTTCTTCATCGGTTGAAGTAAGCTGAGTTACCGCAATAAGTAACGGACGGGTGCCGTCTTCACGGGTTAAGCCCTCGATAGCGGCTTGCATCATACGAACGGTTCCGCCTGCGTGAAGGTTCGTCATATCCACGTCAAGGCGAGAAAGCACAGCCATTGACTTTTTTACCGTGTTTGGAATATCGTGAAGCTTAAGGTCAAGGAAAATCTTATGTCCCCTCTCCTTAATTTCCCTTACGATTGAAGGTCCTTCTGCGTAAAAAAGCTCCATACCGATTTTTACAAAAGGCTTTCTTCCGGTAAACTTATCTAAAAAAGCTAAGGTTTTCTGCTTGCTGTCAAAATCGCAAGCAATAATAACGTCTCTTCCCATTATTTAACGCCTCCTATAACGTCGCTTAATTTTTCAATTTTATATTTTGCCATAACGCTTGGCAACTCATCAATAATTTGCTTACATGCGTAAGGGTTTATAAGGTTAGCCGCGCCAACCTCTACCGCAGTCGCGCCTGCAAGCATCATTTCGATTACGTCCTCCGCAGTTGAAACGCCGCCCATACCGATTACCGGAATTTTTACCGCGTTTGCAACCTGGTATACCATACGAACGGCTACGGGGAAGATTGCAGGTCCCGAAAAACCGCCCATCTTGTTTGCAATAATCGGTTTTCTCGTTCTTAAATCTATTCGCATTCCAAGCAAGGTGTTTATCAGGCTGACACCGTCCGCGCCTGCTTCTTCAACAGCCTTAGCTATTGCCGTAATATCCGTTACGTTTGGCGATAATTTTGCAATAATCGGCTTATTGACCGACTTTTTAACCGCGCTTATAATTTCATACGCGCCCTTTTCGCTCGAACCGAAGTTTACTCCGCCTGCATGAACGTTAGGACAGCTTATATTAATTTCAAGCCAACCTACCTGCTCCTCTTTATCTAAAAGACTTGCGGTATGAACGTATTCTTCGACTGAAAAGCCGCCCACGTTTGCCATTACTTTTTTGTTAAAGCACTGCTTTAATTTAGGAAGCTCTTCGGAAATTACCTTATCGACACCGGGGTTTTGAAGCCCTACTGCATTTATCATACCTGCGTAGCACTCTGCAATTCTCGGAGTCGGATTACCGAATCTCGCATCCTTGGTAGTACCCTTAAACGAGAAGGTTCCAAGACAATTAATATCGTAAAATTCAGCGAATTCATAGCCGTAGCCAAACGTTCCGCTTGCAGGTATTATCGGGTTGTCAAGCTCTATACCGCAAAGGTTTACTTTCATTTCTCCCATATAATCTCCTCCTTGCAAAGCACGGGGCCATCTTTACAAATTCTTTTATTGCCGTATAAGGTTTTGCAAGAGCATCCCATACACGCGCCGAAGCCACAGCCCATTCTTTCTTCAAAGCTGAACTGTCCGCTCGTTTTACTTGCATTATATACAGCTTTGAGCATAGGCTCAGGTCCGCAGGTGTAAAAATAGGTATAGTCGATATCCTGCATCGCATTAGTTACGAAGCCCTTAATACCATACGAGCCGTCAACGGTTGTAACGACCACACTCGCGCCGAGCTTTTTAAACTCTTCTTCGTAGAAAACCTCGTCTTTAGTATTAAAGCCAAGAACGACCGAAACGGATTTACCCCCCTCTATAAGTCGTTTAGCGCACAAATACATAGGTGGAACACCTACTCCGCCACCGATTAAAAGAGGGTTATCTCCACTTAAAGAAAGGTCGTAGCCGTTGCCAAGCTCGGTTAAGATATCGAGCTTTTGTCCGACCTTCATTTCGGACATTTTTGCAGTACCCTTGCCTACCACCTTATAAACGAGAGTAAGCTCGCCATTGGCAAGGTCGCATACCGATATAGGACGGCGAAGATATAATCCGTCGATTAAAATATTAACGAACTGACCGCACTTAATACCCGAAACGTCGCCGCGAAGCTTCATTTCGAAAACCGTTTCGGTAAGTTGGCGAGTTGCCGAAATTTCAAAAATTATTTGTTTCATTTTTATCCTTTGCAACGTGACGGCAACGTGACGGTAACGTGACGTTACATCCTTATTTTTCTTTTTATAAAATTTTACTCTTGTAAAGCTGTACTTAAAGGCTTAGATGCGAGGTAGGATAGGCTCGCTTTATGATACAAGACACGATAAAGCAACGTGACGTTGCATTCATATAGGGCTCCCGAAAATAATTGCAAAGCAAGAATTTTTGGGAAGAGGAGCAAACGACTGAAAGGTCTTGCAAATTGGTTTTAACAATTTGCTGACAAAAGGTCGATTTGCGACGAGGTCATCCCGGTCAAGAGCAATTTGCAGTAACGACGCATACCGAAGTAGATAAGCCTTTAAGCGTCAATTGTAGAAATACAAAGAGTAGTCTCTTCCAACACGTCAAGAAGAACCTTTACCGTATCAAGCGAGGTGAAAATAGTTACGTTTGACTCGGTTGCGTATTTTCTGATTTGGTATCCGTCAGACGCTGACGACGGTGAGCCTACGCTACTCGTGTTGATAACGTACGCAATATGTCCTTGACGGATTGAATCGAAAATTTCATCGCTTTCTTCAATCTTTTTAAGAACGTGCGTTCTTATGCCGTTTTCCTTGAGGAATTTAGCCGTGCCTGCAGTAGCCTCGATATTAAAGCCGAGGTTGTAGAAGCGGCGAATAAGCGGAAGCGCTTCTTCCTTATCCTTGTCTGCAATCGTAGCAAACACGGTTCCGTAATTTTGAAGGTGCATACCCGACGCCTGTAACGCTTTATAAAGCGCTCTGTTAAGCTTGTCGTCGTAGCCGATAGCCTCACCGGTTGATTTCATTTCGGGAGAAAGGTATGCGTCTAAGCCCCTAATCTTATTGAAGGAGAATACGGGAACCTTAACGTACCATCTTTGCTTTTCTTCGGGGTAAATATCGAATATTCCCTGCTCTTTTAAGGTCTTACCCATAATAACCTCGGTAGCGATATCGGCTAAGCTATAGCCGGTCGCCTTAGAAAGGAAGGGAACGGTTCTTGAAGAACGTGGGTTTACCTCGATTATAAATACTTTTTCATCCTTATCTACGATAAATTGGATATTGTAAAGTCCTTTTATGCCAATGCCTACGCCAAGCTTTTTAGCGTACTGCAAAATCGTGCCCTTTACTTTATTTGAAATACTGAAGGTTGGGTATACGCTGATTGAGTCGCCCGAGTGAATACCCGTTCTTTCAACGAGCTCCATAATACCGGGAACGAAAACGTCTCTTCCGTCGCAAATAGCGTCGATTTCTACCTCTTTACCGATAATATATTTATCTACGAGAACAGGTTTGTCCTCGTCTATTTCAACGGCGGTTTTAAGGTAGTGGCGGAGCTGCTCCTCGTTGGAAACGATTTGCATTGCTCTTCCGCCTAAAACGAAGCTTGGACGAACGAGTACGGGATATCCGATTTTTGCCGCTGCAGCTACGCCGTCTTCAATCTTGGTAACCGCTCTGCCCTCAGGCTGAGGAATACCAAGGTCCTTTAAAAGCTTTTCAAATCTGTCACGGTTTTCAGCCTTGTCGATAGCGTCGCAATCGGTGCCTATGATCTTAACGCCGCGGCGCATAAGAGGATCGGCAAGGTTTATTGCCGTCTGACCGCCAAGGGATGCGATAACTCCCTCGGGGTTTTCAAATTCTATGATATTCATAACGTCCTCGGGTGTAAG
>JAZNDO010000013.1:0-2594 GCA_045588105.1 Christensenellaceae bacterium
CCTTAAAAATTTACTCATTTTAAGCTCTAATTCTTTATGAACTGACTGAGTACCGCAAATAAATCTGACGGAAGAAAGTCCGTAACCGAATTCATCATAGCTTTTTTTAGCCGCTTCAATTACCTCAGCATTATTGCCTAAGCCCAAATAATTGTTAGCGCACATATTTATAACCCTTCTTCCGTCAGACAAATACACCTTTGCGCCTTGCGGAGAGGTTATAATCTTTTCGTATTTTGTAAGACCTTCTTTTTCTATCGTTTGACAAATTTCTTCAAAATATTTTAATGCTGTTTTCATATCTTTACCCGTTAATTTTTGTCCAATCGAGAATAACTTTACCCGATTTACCGCTGTTCATAGCCTCAAAGCCAAGCTCAAAATCCCTAACGTCATATCTGTGAGTGATAATTTTGGAAATATCTAAGCCCCCTTGCAGCATCGCAGACATTTTATACCAGGTTTCGTTCATTTCTCTTCCGTATATACCCTTTAAGGTAAGCCCTTCGAAAATAATCTTATTCCAATCGACCTTAGCGTCGCTTTTGAGCAGTCCTAAAAGAGCTATTTTTCCGCCGTTTATCATATTGTCTATCATCGTATTTAAGGCAATTTCACTACCCGACATTTCAAGTCCGATATCAAAGCCCTCTCTTATGTTCAGCTCTTTTTTTATACGGTCAAGATTTTCTTTCGCGGTATTTACGGTATATTTAATTCCCAAAGATTTAGCAAGCTCAAGCCTTGCGTCGTTTATATCGGTAATTACAACGTGTCTTGCCCCTGCATATTTAGCAACGACAGCGCCCATTATACCGATAGGTCCTGCGCCCGTAACCAAAACGTCTTCACCCACGAGATTAAACGAAAGCGCAGTATGTACGGCATTTCCAAACGGGTCGAATATAGAATACATCTCCTCGGGAACATCCTTTTCACATCTTCTTACGTTTTGCTCGGGAATAACCAAATATTCTGCAAACGCGCCGTCACGGTTTACGCCTACGCCAACCGTTTCCTTGCAAAGATGTCCGTGACCTGAAAGACAGTTTCTGCATTTTCCGCAAACGATATGACCTTCACCCGATACGATTTCGCCAATCTTCCAATTTCTTACGTTTTTACCCACCTCAACTATTTCGCCGACGTATTCGTGACCAATCGTCTTTGGCGTTTTAATAGTTTTTTGCGCCCAATCGTTCCAATTGTAAATATGTAAATCAGTGCCGCAAATGGCTGTTTTATGAATTTTAATCTTAACGTCGTTATCACCTGTTATAGGCTCGGCAACGTCTTCCATCCAAAGCCCCACGGTAGGGAATTTTTTAACGAGTGCTTTCACTTTATTTCTCCTGCTTAGTTTAATGATAAAATTATATCATAGGAGAACAAAAAATGTAAAGTCATAATTGCGCTTTTATAAAAAAATACTACGCAACCGCGTAGTATTTCAAATTTGATTTATTTGACTGTTTCGTACATAAATATGTTAAACGATTTTTCTTTCAGCTTTTGCTTAAATCTATCCTTTGCTTTTGCCAAGGCATCGGCAATGCTGTCGGCAATTACCCTGACCCTGACAACTCTTTCGTTTTCTTCTTCACTCGGAGATTTTAGTAAACAGTAAATTTTGTATTGCATAAACACCTCACTTTATTTAATTATACAACAACGGTCTTACTTTGTCAAGCGCATTTAAAATTTTAGCTTCCTTCAATAAAATCGTTTAAGTTCGTAAATAAGATTTTTTCTACGTCCTTTTGACAAATTCCCCTTTCTGATAGAGCCACGCTTACAGCTTGAAAACCGTCGTAATTTTCTAACCCCTCAGGCAAAAAATCGGTGCCGAAAAAATCAGTTCCAAAACATAACCCCCCTGCTCCGTACCTTTCGTAAAAATAAAGAATATTGTCGATAAAATCAGCGATTTTGCAAGTTTTTCTATTTGACATAAAATATCCGCAGCAAGTAATTCCTATAAGTCCGCCCTTTTCTATAAGCAATTTTATCTGCCAATCGTCAAGGTTCCTTTTATGCTTATAAACTCCGTTAAAGCAAGTGTGCGAATTTACTATTTTGTCCGCGCTGTCAACGATATCTATAAAGCCCTTTTTCGATATATGTGCCGTGTCGATTGCCACTTTATATCTGTTCAGATTTTTTATAATCTCTACACCGCTGCGCTTTAACCCAAACGAATAATCGCATCCGTAGCCGAAGCGGTTTTCTCCGTTCCAGGTAAGACCTACGTAAAGAGGTTTTAGACCTACGAGTTTTTCTAAATCAAAATCGTTATATCCAATATCCTCAAAGGCTAAAAGATTTGAAAACCTGCTTAACGCAATCGCCTCGTCAAAGCTTCTCTCTCCTCTGAATATCGCCGTTACAATCTTATGCTCACTATAATTTAAAGGAAGGCCCTTGAACCCCTCCGAGGTTAAAATATCGTTATGGAAATCGGCAACAGTCATATAAAGTCCTCTGTACATTCTATGCAAAAGGCTTGTAAAACTTTACGTCCTACAAGCCTTAAGATTTAAATTGTAAATCACATTATAAAGTGAGATTTAAAGGTTTAGATGCAAGCATACCAA
>JAZNDO010000014.1:0-27879 GCA_045588105.1 Christensenellaceae bacterium
TCATCCGAAGTTTCTTCTTCAGTTGCTTGCACTTCTGCTTGCTCTTGACGCTGCGCTTTAATTACTGCACTACGATGTTGATACCATCCAGCAAGCCAAGCGCTATAATGCATTTTGGCCATCAGTATCATTTCGCTAAAATCTGCGAATTTCATACCTACGACTACTTTATTCTCGGGTTCATCACCGAATTTAGGGACAATAAGCCCCTTCTCTGTTTCTTCGCCAGGACCGCTTTCTGCAATTAACATTATATCGCTTTTTTGTCCAGCGATGATGTTCATTACGCGCGAAAGACTTTTTTTATCCTTTCTCGCTTTGCCTTTTTCTTTCAATTTTTTCGCCGATATTCCGCCAAGGCTTTCATATAAAGATGAACTATCCTTCTTCGCCTTGTTTTCCTTTACTTTTTCAGCAAATACACCGCTTCCCAACTTTCTGCAAAGTTCTACAACCTCGCTTACGGGAAGATAAATATCTACCGTATTCGTATAACGTTGATTCTTCGGCTTTTTAACGTCATACGTTGCAAAAAATAAATGTACTTTCCCGATACCAAACGAATCGTTTAATACTTCTACAAAGCAATTTTTTGCGTCCTTCCTGATAATTTGATATAAGTTTTCTTGTTTTCCTTTTGCCATTTCAGTTTTCTCCTTTTTAATCGTCTATTTGATTGTTGTTATATATCTTACGAATCTCTTGATCCTCATTCATTGATAAAGAGAAACTACCGTCTACATATGCAGAATCTTCTGGAAGCGGTACTTCATCTGGATGATATTGCACCTGTTCCAATGCTTCCTCCAATGTCTTTGCTTTAATCTCCGCAATCCCACACATTTCCCACGTTACGGGAATTTTCCAAGTTTTCATGATACTTCACCTGACCTTGTTTTTTCTTTGTTAAACCGAATCATTGCAAATCCACAAGGATTACAATAATAAAAAATCGTTTGCATATCCGAATACTCAAATTCGATAATGTCAGAAACCGACATTGGCCTACCTTTATACCCTACCGGAAGGCTGATATTAAAATGCGTAAATGCTTCTTCAGGGGATTTAACACCAAGTTTCCCTTCATAGACGCATTCATAAAGTTCTTCAGGGATTCGATTTCCGTTTGCCTGTTTTACGGTATCAAGGTCACTAAAGATGCAGTTTCGCGTATTCTGATTATGCATCATTTGATATAAGCGTAAGGTCGGGTTTTCGTTTTGAATCATAAGCTCTTGCAACGGAAGATTCTGCATTGAATAAATACAATCGCAATCTGCATCGTCAGGGAATTTACCGTTTGGATCAGGTAACAATACACGCAAAACCGATTCTTTGCCATCGGAAAACTCCTGCAAACGTATATCGTATCCTTCAAGGATTTCCAACACGGAATCACCGCTTTGAAATTTCTCACCTGCCTGTACCCTAATACCTAACGAATTGAGAATATACATAACCATTTTATGGTCTATTTTCAAGACCATTTGGAATTCTTTATGCCCGTATTTATCCATACCGTGAGTTTTCGCATTAAAAAACCATGGCAAGAAATCGCGTTCTGCTTTTCCGCAACAGGCGCAAGCTTCTCCATTCGTAGTGAAGCCAATTAACCAATCAATTTTAGGTTTCATCGTTTTCACCTCCCGTCTTTAACTCAATTGCCTCTAACAGTTCAAGAAGTTTCTTTGTGTTTTCTTCAAACTGCGGTAAAAACTCTTTGTTGCGATCATAATGCTCGTACATACACGTATATATCGCCGACCATATTATCGACATAACCGATTGAAGGAACACTTTTTCCATTGCGGATACTTTTCGCATAAGCATCTTCATAACCTCTTGCCATTTCAAGAAAAACTCATCTTCCAAAGGAATCCCAAAACTATTAAACCATTCACGAACCGTATGCGTTTTTCTTCTATCGCCGCAATGCGGATCGTTAAACAAATAGTCAATATGCGTTTGTTCCCCATCACTAAGCTCTTGTTTAATTGCTCGCCCAATCGGAAACATAGCGCATACAATCGGTTTGTTACTATGAACGGAGCATCTATTCCCCTTCAGTAATGGACAACGTTTCATCGGTCCTATAGGTTTTAACCGTACAATCGGCAATCTGGAATTCTCCCCAATATAATAATCGCAATACTTGTCGATTACTTCTTTTGTTGTCATATCCAAGGCGATTGTAAGATTGTAAATATCTTTTGCATTCAAGAGAATATCATCTCTATCGATACAACATTTTCCACACATTGTGCAGTTGAACTTAAAAGGATCATCCACCCCAATTTTAAGTTTTTCGTAGTTGTTGACATAGTACTCTAATCTATTACTCATTTCCCTTTCTCCTTTTGCTGTTTCCCTTGCAAATAGTTCTTCAACTCGTACATGGTATCAAGTAATTCGTCGGAATACTGCCACCAACGTTGTATCAACCTTGACATATCACTTGCATCCATAAGCAATGCTTGCTCCAAAGCATAGGTTTCGCCGTTGGTTTTATCATAGCCAATGCACGGTATGCACAAGACGCCTTCTTTAACCAAAATCAATACCATTCCCTTGTCGTCATACATCTTTTTAGGATAGTCCCAATAATACAACGAATTGTATTTCTTTTTATCCTGCGAATGAAACTTGATAAGAGCTTTCTTGTTCGCGCCTTGTCCTTTTAAATATTCAAGCACTTCCGTTTGTGTAATAAGACAATTGCTACTCATCTTTACACCGTCAAGGATAAACGATTCGTCACCTACCCCTATAAGAAACAATGCGCTGTCGGCAAGACTTTGTTCCCAAGAATACCCGAGATTCCTTTCCAACAGTTTTTCCGCCAATGAGACGTCCACCGAGTTTGTATCCGTTTTTCCTGCTTCTGGCATAGAACGTTGCTTGTCACGCTCACTTAATTTGAATGCCTTAAACAACACCTTCAACTGTTCTACGTTGAGTCTTACGTTCTTGAATACCACTGACCAGTAATCCCAACTATCGGCGCTTGATTTGCACTCAATATTTATACCGAGTAATTTTTTAAGTTCGGCTTGAATTGCTTTTTCAACAACCGACCAACTCAATCTTATCGTTCTTAATTCTTTATTTTCCATAAATTTTTCTCCTTTGTTCTTATTTTCTCTGGTAATTTTTGTATGGTATATAATCTACCGAGTCTTCGTATCCGTTTTCATAAATACAAACGCCTATATTCATAGGGCTTTCATTTTCAGCATTGTACTCCGTTTCACTTACAACACACCATTGCCCATTCTCAAAAACTTCAACCTTCATTGCGGGAAAGTCTTCGTCATCGATTGCCCGTACGCGCATTGTCCCGCCATTAGGTAATTCCAGTTCAAGGCTGGGACACTCTTTTGGCGTTTCCTCTTCTTCCAACCGAAACCATTCACTTTTGTGAAGCGCACAATCAAAACGTCTACGCGCTTTATCAAGTTCTTTTTGTAAGTACTCAAAAATCTTGTTTACTTGCTCTTCCGTAAAAAGATAATTGCTTACACTCGAACAGTTCCCAAGTCGCCGAACCATATCGGTAATCTTATTTACTCGTGCCGTCGCTATCCGAGCAAAGCTTTCGTCCTTACTTTCATTTTTTCTTCTATTCGCATTCATTGATGATCTTCCTCCTGTTTAATTAAATTCAATTTCTCGCGTATAATCCTCGTTATTCTTATCCGTCCAAATCAATACACGCAACTCTTCACCCAACGGTTTCTCCATCAACACCCTTGGATTACTTATTGTGTTCTTCCTTTTGTTTGGGATAAATTCTATATCTATCCCAGGATATTGAACGTCTTGAGATTCCGTTGCTTTCAATACGCCGCCTTTGACTTTTACAATAATTTCCGCCATAACTTTTCTCCTTTTACGATTTATTATAGTGACCGTTAAATGTTACCGTGTATTGTTCTTCGCCTTCTGCGCCACAATCATCGCATTCCCAGGGATAGATATTCAAATCCCCTTCAGCTCGCATTCCTTCAAAGCTTAAATTTTCACTGCCGCATACTGGGCAAACCACAATCTCGCCGTCACCATCTTTGAATGTATGATTAGAGTTCATTTATTACCTCCTATAATTATTTTCTCTGGACGATACTTTAAGTTAAATCTTTCATAATCTACCCAATCCTTATCGTCAAAGATACGGCACACATGTAGTTGCAAAGCATACTGTTCTCTTTCTGCTTTGTCCTGACAGGAATAATATCCGTTATCTTTCAGCCATTCACAAAGCCAGTTATACAGTTCCATTTCACCTCTGCGTTCAATCAAACGTCTTGCCGCTTCATACCAAACGGAGCGTTCCACGTCGCCTATCTTAGTTGCAACCCCAAATCGATATACATCTTTCTTGTGTATACCATAGCCTTTCTTTGAACTACGACCAGTGCCGTGCATCCAATCCAGAGTTTCAAACGTAACGTTTTCCTTCTCCAACGCCTCAAGCGTATCAATCAATTTCGTTTCCATAAATTGTGCCCTTAATTCAAGCTTTCGTATTTATGAAAACGTGGATACTGAAAAATATACGCTGGTGTGCGCCATACGCTCCAAAGCTCTCTCGATATTGCGTCTTGATGTTTTATAATCGCTGGAACGCCTGCAAGCGAAAGCTGTAAATACGTCATATATACGCACCGTCTATCAATATCCCCGCAATCAATGAAACAATTGCGTGTATAGTTGATATGGTAGTCATTTTTAAGCACATCCAACGCAGCCATCAGCATTCCGCCCCCACCGCAGCAGGGATCGTTTATTGTAATGATTTCGCCTTCGTCTGCAATCTTAATCACTTCGCTCCCTATAATCGATTTTGCCATAAGCTTTGACACGTGATACGGAGTGAAGAATTGACCTGTTCCCGAATTGCCTTGATCGCACCGCATAAATAATTCACCAAGATAATCATCAAAACATCCGTCGTCATACACAACAGATGAAAGCAATTGATAAATCATAGTGAATACTTCGCTAAGAATTTTTCGTTCCTCTGGCTGATATTTTTCCATTACCTTTTTATACTGCTCTTCACGCTCAGCATACGAAGTAAAATCCACGGTATTGGATATAGCAATCGCACCACACTCTAACACATCGGTTATGAGCTGATATTTTCCAATTCGATATATCGCCGATTCTATTCTTTTGATAATATCCTTAACTGTTGGTACTGGATAAGGACAAATATTTTGGGAAATCGTCGTTACACTACTCATCTTTTTCCCCCTTACTCTCATACGCAATACGACGTAAGAACGGAAGAATCGATTCTACGATTAAACAATCATACCAGCGGTCAAACTCATCCGCATACATAAGCCTTATCTTTTCGTTTTTGCTGTACGGGTTTAATTTACTCTTCTCAAAATCCGATTTAAAATCGTAAGCAATATCAAACAACCCACTCGTTTCACAAGGCTCTTCTATCGAAAAATACGTGTTGACGGCGTAATGATAGTCTTTCAACCATTGTTTCAAGAGTTTTTGTAATCCATTTAAAAACTTCTCTGTATTTTTTTGATTCCTTGTAAAATAACAGTCTTCAGCGACAAAAGATTTCGTACACTCATCATCAACGAAACCCATTTCTTGGATATCTATGTCCAACACTTTTTTCGTGTCGGAATATAGCCCAACGCCAACCACACGCATTTCCGATAAATCTTCCATATCAAATATCTCATCTTCACCCGAAACAACGTGTTTATAACAAGCCTCAAACCCGTCTTTCACCCGCTTTATACTGCTTTCTCCCCAATTTAGGGAAAGCGTTTCCCCTTTCTCGTTGACGATTTCAATAAAATCTATCACGAGATCCTTAATTGATGTTTTCGCTACCACACATAAATTCATTGTAGCAATCCTCCTTGTTGTTTATATATATATCGACGGCAGCATAAGGCTACCGAATAAAGATGGTTATGGGGTTTTATGCAACCCCGAAATCTATAAATGAAAAAAGCGCCCAGAGCAAAAACACCCTGAACGCTTTGAAAAAAGGAAACTAAAAAAGTGCCCAACCAAACGGTTAGACACTTCATAAAATTGAACTATAATTTATTTATAATAAATTGTGTAACTAAACTTTTTTAGCTGTAAGAATAACAAAAAGCCAGGTATTTTTTACACACCTGGCTTTTTCTTATTTTTACCATTAAAACGTATTACCACAGTCGAGTTCTACCAAGAGCCTTACCTTCCGATGCCGAATGAGCACCTTTTGCTTATATCCGTCCTTATCCTCAATAAAGCGAAAATGGGGCAAAACAAGCGAAAAACACACGATTTCAGTGTATTTTGGCGTTATTTTCGTTGTAGTACTGTTAGAGTCTCGACGTGCTTGGTTTGAGGGAACATGTCGTACGGCTTAACCTCTTTAACCTCGTAAATGGGGTTTGGCTCAGCATTTTTGACAAGCTCGCCGTTTTCCCTTTTTAACGTGTCCGTTAAAAGACCTACGTCACGGGCTAAGGTCTGCGGTGAACAGGATATGTAAACGATTTTTTGCGGTTTTACCTCTTTTATAACGTTGATAAGCTTTTCGTCAACGCCTTGTCGAGGTGGGTCTAAAACCAAAACGGTCTTTTCACAACCCTCCTTCTCCCTTGCCAAAATCTCCGGCAAGGCCTCCTCGCAAGGAGCGCAAATATTCTCCATCTTATCCCAAAGACCGTTGATTTTTCTTAAAGAATCGGCGCAATCAACCGCTTCCTTTACAATCTCTATACCAATGGCCTTTTTAGCCCTTTGAGCAAATATTGCGGTGAGCATACCTGCTCCGCTGTATGCGTCAATTACCACCGTATTTTCGTCAACGTCTGAAATCTTTACAGCCTCTTGATAAATACGGCGCCTTACGTTGTCGTTTACCTGCATAAACGACTCGGGGCCCATTTCGTACTTTATACCGCAGTCGGTTGTTAAAACCTTATCCTTGCCGAAAAGACAAATAAATCTGTCGCCCAATATAACGTTATTGCCGAGCTTATTGATATTTACAAACAGACTAAAATCGTTAAAATACTCTTTTAGTATGCCTATAAGCTCATTAACGTGGGGTAACGTGTCCCCATTTATAACAAAGGTTATAAGCAGCCTACCGTCTACCGCGCGTACCACGACGTGCTTTAAAAGACCGAAGCCAACCTTGTCGCTATACACCGAAACGTTGTTGAGCTTAACGTATTTCTTTACTGCCTTTATAATTCTCGTACACCATTCGGGTTGTATGGGGCAGCTGTTTATAGGAACTATCCTATGACTGCCAAGAGCAAAAAAGCCTATTTCACAACCGAAATTTTCAGCCCTTACGGGAAGCTGTAATTTGTTGCGGTAGCCGTATTCAAGCTCACTTCTTTCGGTCATCGGAACGCTCACGTTCATAAATGCAATTTTAGAAAAGCATTCCTTTACGATTTTGCTTTTAAGCTTTAACTGAAGCTTATACTTTAAGTGTTGCAGCTGACAGCCGCCGCACTTTTCATAGACTGCGCAAGCCGGTCGAACCCTCTCCTCCGCAGGAGTATAAACCTCTGTAACCTTAGCAAAAACAACGTTCTTTTTTACCTTTAGGACCTTGTATTTAATTTTTTCGTTAGGAAGTGCGTACGGCACGAAGACGGTATATTCCCCGTCCTTTATAACGCCCTCTCCGTTTGAACCGAGACGGCTTACTATGCCCACACGTTCTTCGTTTTTAACCATGCTCCACCATTAAATCTTGAGTTTTTCTATAGTTTTATCCATTGCAGTCTGAAAATGCGCCATAATCAAATCGTATACGACAAAAAGTATTGCGCCGCCGACTGCAAGTATCAAATATGCAAATTTTTGAAAGATTTGATTGTTTAAGACGCTTTCTTCAAACAAAAAGCTACTAAAAAGAGTGTATACGAGCAACAAAGAGCCTACAAACCATAGGTCCTTTATCACAGCTGCTAAAGTCTTGTTGATTTTCTTTTCCTTAAACAAAAAGCTGACGGTCGGATGCGCACCGAAAAATACAGCAAAGGTTATTACCATTGCCGGATTGGTTCCGAAAAAGAAAATAAATGCAAGTGCCACCGTCGACGCATACGTCATAAGCCCCCCTTGCCAGCTTTTCTTTGCAAGAGGAAGCATCGTACACATGCTTGCCATAAAAATTGCCGAGTAATCCATTACGGGTATAAACGCGCCTACCGTTAAAAAAATGATGGCAAAACCCGAACAAATTGCCGACAAAGCAATTACCTTGGACCTTTTCATTTTATACCTTAGCCACAGCTGTTGCAGAAGCAATTGAGCATCATATTGCAAATAGCCATTTCACAGCACCACTGACAACAGCCGTCGCCACCCATCTGAGGTGAAGCGTTGCTATAGGTCGGTCCGTTATAACTTGAAAAATTCCTGTCGTTTTCGGCCTTTATCTTTTCTTCAAGCTTATTATAGGAATTTCTGTACTTTTCGTTAGAAGGGTCCATTTGCATAGCAATTTCAAGCTGCTTTTTACTTTCGTTATGCCAGTTTTTCTTGAAAAATACTACTGCCTGAAGATAATGCCACTCAGCATTTCTGTCGTTGAATTGGTCAAGCTCGCGCTGAGCCTCGTAATAGTCGCCGTTTTTTATACAATCCTCTACTTTAGCGTATGAATTGCTGCCGCTGTTTGAGAAATAGTTGGTTTTTTCTCTTCTTTCAGACATTATGTCACGGTAAGCCATATCAAGCTCGGTAAGCTTTTTTGCTGCTCTGTTTCCGTCCTCCCCCTCTAAAAACCTATCCTCCGCGTAAACGCTTCTTCTCTCTCTATATTCACGCTCAAGCTCTTCGTCCGTACAATTTTCATTCAATCCGAAAAGACTGTATTTATCCTTCATTTTGGTCGTTTCCTTTCTTAATTATTTTCATTGTAACAGAGGGAATTCCCCTGAATATCACGTTCTCGATTAAATCCTTATTAAAATAAAATTTACATTCCTGCACGGCTGCCTTTAAACAAGCAAAAACGTCTGAAAAGGCGTGCGAAATATCGTTGCCGCTTTCTGACAAGACCTCCTTCAAGGTCTTTTTTTCGCCGTAACAATAATAAAACGGATTATAGCAACCCTCTTTGACGTCCTTTTCGTAATCGTCTAAGGCATCTATTAAATATATCCATTTGCCCAAGAAATAAAACATTTTCCTTGCGCTTTCTGTGCTTTTATCGCCAAGTGCGTAGCCGCCAAGCTCTTCCATCATTTTTGAGAAGGGGTCGCACACCATATCTAATACGGCGCACTTATCCTTTTCAAGCTTAAACAGGTCGGAATAATTTTTCTCTATTATTTTTGAAATCTCGGGATTTTTCTTTAACACCCTTTTGTGCGAGCGTTTAAAAAGCGCGAGCTTAATTTTTCCACCGTTTCCGTCTAAAATATCGTCTTTGATTTTGTAATAGGCAAGCTCTACGTTAATTGCCGCAGACAGGTCGGTAAGCCTGTCGCCCTTTTCAACCATCGGTCTTTTTCTAACCCAATGAGTCACGCATCTCTGCCTTGTAATTTTAACGTCCTCGTTTGCAAGATTGTGCACGAGAGCAGAAAAAAAGGCTATATCGTAGGTAAGCGAAAGCCTTGCTGTCTGACTACAGCCCTTGCCTATACTTTTACAAACTCCGCAGTAAAGAGCGTTATATAAGGTATCGTCCTTCATATAGAGATACGGCTTTTCAGGCTTTACGTAACCGAACATAATCCACCATTTTCAATATAATAGCATTATACACTATACCCCAAATTTTTACTTTTGTCAATAAACTGACGCCCAACTTATAAAGTTTCCTCATTTTTAACAAAGTTTTTACCATTATATAATAATGTTTTTACAAAAGCTGCGGATTTTTGCCGTCTTTAAGAAGCGTAATGTCGATTTTCAAAAAAGGCTTGCAAGTTTTCAGCTTAAATGATATAATTTTTTCATGCTTACGAATTATCACACACATACAAATTTTTGCGACGGTAAGGACAGCGCGGAGGACGTCGTTTTAACCGCGATAGAAAAGGGCTTTGACGCCATAGGCTTTACGGGACACGGCTTCACCTCGTTTGACACCTCTTACTGTATGAAGAATACTGCCCAATACCTTGCCGAAATAAACAGGCTAAAGGCTAAATATAAGGGAAAAATTCAAATTTATTCGGCGATTGAGGAAGACTGCTTTGAGCTCGTCAGCCGTAAAGATTACGATTATATTTTAGGCTCTTCCCATTACATAAGAGCTAAAAACGGTATTTTGCCTATCGACCTCGGTCACGAGCATTTTAAGACGCTCGTAAACGCTTTTGACGGCGACGTAATAAGCCTTGCCAATGCGTATTACGAGAGCTTTACCGACTACATTCTTAAACGCAAGCCCGATATAGTCGGTCACTTTGACCTTATAACGAAATACGACGACCTGGACGGAGGACTGCTCAGAAACGACCCTAAGTACAACGCCATAGCAGAAAAATATTTAGTTAAGGCTTTACAAAGTCAATGCGTTTTTGAGTTGAACACGGGCGCAATAGCAAGAGGATACAGAAAAACCCCTTACCCATCGGAAAACCTTTTGTATCTGATGCGAAACGAGGGCGGTAAAATTATGATAAATACCGACTGTCATAATAAGGAGAATTTAGACTGCCACGTCAAGGAGTCTAAGCTTCTTTTAAAGGACGTAGGCTTTGAATACGTTTACGTCATTTGGAACGGGGAATTTAAAAAAGATTATCTATAATGAAATAGGCTCGGCTAAAAGCCGAGCCTAAAAAATTACGGCGCAGCAAACTGCTGCGCCGTTTTGTTTTGTTTATTACGCAATGTAGTCAAGCATGAACTTTGGAAGCTCGCTCTTTTCCGCGCTGATAGTAAGCTCGATATCGACGTTGTTTTCGTCTGAAATCTTCTTGAGGTCAGCAAACATTTGCTCGTACTTAGCAAGGTCGCTTTCACCGGTAATTCTCTTGATTCCGTCGATAAAGATATGCTCGATATCGCTGTTGCCCGCAATAAGTCCTTGAACGAAGCCGGCAAAGCAGCATACGCATTTTACCTTGTATTCTTCTGTGAAAATACATTTTACGTTAAGGTCTATATCAACCGAATAAAGCTTTTCATCAGTTATAAATACAACGTTGCCCTTTGCCTCTTTAGCTGCAGCGTTGACGTTATCTTTAATAATTTTGGTTTTACCGAAGCCCTTAGGGCCATAAACAAGTTTAATCATAATCTTGTCCTCCGTCTTGTCTTTTTTATATTGTAAACTATATTGATATTTTTTTCAAGAGGTTTTGCTAAATATTTTAAAAATTTTTTATATTTTTTATTGCAGCTCGCTTATGAACGCTTTTATTTTGTCAATTCCTCTGTAAATGTCCTCGCCGGACACCGTATAAGCAAGTCTGACGCTCTTATCGTCACCAAACGCAAGCCCCGGAATTACCGCAACGCCGCCCTTTAACAAGGCCTCAGCAAAGCTTACGCTGCCCGTAATCTTCTTACCGCCGTATTCCTTGCCGTAAAATGCGGAAACGTCCATAAACACGTAAAACGCGCCCTTTGGATAAATCATTTTTATCCCGTCGATTGCGCTTAAGCCTTCAACCAACGCCTTTCTGCGGTAATCGAATTCTCTCACCATATAATCAACGAATTCGTGACCGCCCGAAATTGCAGTTGCCGATGCATACTGAGCAAACGAGCAAGCGTTGCTCGTGGTATGTCCTTGCATTGCCGAAATTGCCTTTGCGAGATTTTCCTCGCAAGCCAAATAGCCAATTCTCCAGCCCGTCATAGCGTAGGTTTTTGAAACACCGTTGATAACCACCGTATTCTCCTTTGCGTAAGGAGTTAAGGATGCGATTGAAACGTGCTCCTCGCCGTCGAAAACAAGCTTTTCGTAAATCTCGTCCGAAACTATAATCAAGCCGTATTTTTCAGCGATTTCAGCAATTCCCAAAAGCTCCTCTTTGCTGTAAACAACACCCGTCGGATTGCAGGGAGAATTGATTAAAACACACTTGGTTTTTGGAGTTATTGCACCCTCTAATTGCTCTTTAACGAGCTTATAGCCCGACTTTTCATCGGTATTTACAATTTTGCACACGCCGCCTGCAAGCCCTACCTGTTCAACGTAGGTTATCCAATACGGAGCAGGAATTACAACCTCGTCACCCTCGTCGAGTATTGCCTCGAAGGCGTGGTAGAGAGAGCTTTTAGCGCCTGCGGAAACTACGATATTGCTCTCTTTGTAGTCAAGGCCGTTTTCTTCCTTTAGCTTCTTGACTATTGCCCTTTTAAGCTCGGGAATACCTGCAGTCGGAGTATATTTCGTCTTACCCTCTATAAGTGCCCTTTCAGCCTCCTTGATTATGTAATCGGGGGTGTTAAAATCGGGCTCGCCTGCGGTAAAGGCTATTATATCCTTTCCCTCTTTTTTAAGAGCTTTAGCCTTTGCCGATATTTCAAGCGTTACCGACGGCTGTATTGATTTTACTCTTTTGGATAATTCCATCAGTCATCCTCCTGTGAAGAGAGCTTTGCCTCTCTGTCCGCTATTGCAAGAGCCTCTATCATATCGCTTATATTACCCATAAGGAAATCCTCTAAGGAATAAATCGTATAGCCTATTCTATGGTCGGTTATTCTGCCCTGAGGGAAATTATAGGTTCTGATTCTCTCAGAACGGTCGCCCGTTCCTACCTGACTCTTTCTGTTAGCTGCATATTCGCTTTGATATTGCGTGTTATAGTAATCGTAAAGACGGCTCTTCATTACCTTCATAGCCTTTTCTCTGTTTTTAATCTGAGAACGCTCGTCCTGACAGGTTACGACTATACCGGTAGGCAGGTGAGTCATCCTTATACACGACTCGGTTTTGTTTACGTGCTGTCCGCCTGCGCCGCTTGAACGGAAGGTATCTATTTTTAAATCCTTTTCTTCAATATGAACCTCTACGTCCTCAGCCTCGGGCAATACGGCAACCGTAACGGTTGAGGTATGAATTCTGCCCTGCGACTCGGTATCGGGAACTCTTTGAACTCTGTGAACGCCGCTTTCGTATTTAAGCTTGCTGTAAACGCCCTTTCCGCTTATTGAGAACACTACTTCCTTTATACCGCCAAGCTCTGTTTCGTTACTGTCAATCTCTTCGGTCTTCCAACGGTTAGACTCGGCGTATTTTACGTACATTCTGTAAAGCTCGTAGGCAAACAACGCAGCCTCTTCTCCGCCTGCGCCGCCTCTTATTTCAATAATAACGTTTTTGTTATCGTCAGGGTCCTTGGGAAGAAGAAGTATTTTAAGCTCGTCGGTTATTTCGGCAAGCTTTTTCTTGCAGGAATAGTATTCCTCTTCAAGCATTTGCTTCATATCGGGGTCCGTTTCGCTTTTTAAAAGCTCTTCAGCACCCTTACCGTCTTCCTCTACCTTTTTATACTCTAAGTATTTGTTTGCAGTTTCCTCAAGCTCGGCTCTTTCCTTGACGTATTTTTGCCAAAGAGCCATATCCTTGATTACCTCGGGGTCGGAAACAAGCTCGGAGAGCTTTTCAAACCTTTCTAAAATACCGCTTAGCTTGCTTATCATAAAAGCACCGCCTTAATTATTCTGTCTATTTGATTTATATCTTTTATAATTTCCACTTTGTAATTTTTAGAAAACATTGCCTTAACCTGCTCTGCTTGACCTACGCCAAGCTCTAAAAACAGAGCGCCGCCCTCTGCTAAATAATTTTTCGCCTCGCTTGCAATGATTTTGTAAAAATCAAGACCGTCCCTTCCTCCGTCCAACGCAGATACGGGCTCGTAATCCTTAACCTCTTTTTGTAGTCCGTTTATATCGCCTTGTCTGATATATGGGGGATTGGAAATTATTACGTTAAACTTACCCTTAAACTCAGCGAACATATCGCTTTTTACCAGCGTAACGCTCGCGCCGTGCTTTAATACGTTTTCTTTGGCGACAGCCAACGCTTCAGCTGAAATATCGCTCGCAACGACTCTTGCGCCCGACTCCTTTTGAACTGCAATCGCAATTGCTCCGCTACCCGTACAAAGGTCCAGCACTCTATCCGTAGGCTTTACGGTCTTTAAAGCGTGCATCACAAGCTCCTCCGTTTCGGGACGGGGAATAAGCACTCTTTCGTCAACCTTTAAATCGTAGCCGTAGAAATTACAAGTCCCAAGCACGTACCAAAGAGGTCTGCCAGTAAGCCTTTGCCTTGCAAAATCCTCGGCAGCTTCGCTCATTTTTACGGATACGAGCTTGTCCGAGCTTATTTCGTCGCGCTTTAACTTCGTAGCCTCGCAAACTATCCAATCAGCCTCGGCAGACTCTTCGATTCCGCCCTCTGAAAGCATTGCCTTTATACGCTCCGTTAAAATGCTCACCTTTTCGGGAAGCTTAAACCTGCAGCAAGGCTCGCTTGCGTCCGCATCCATTTTAAGAACCTTATTAAACGCCGTAATTGCAACCTCTATCATATCGTCGTCAGGCTCGCGTGTGGTTATTCTTTGAATTAAAAGACCCGGAACCTTTAAAGGATATACTAAAAAGCTGTCCGTCTTAGATAAAAGCTTTAAAAGCTCGTAGGAAAGACCTGCAACGAGAGGTAAAAGGGCAAGCTTGGAAATAAGCTTTAAGCCACCGTTTGTAAGCATTGGAAAGATTGCGCCAAAGACTGAAAATACCAAAATACTTACGAACATAACGAAGAACATAAAGGTCGTGCCGCACCTATCGTGTACTCGCCTGCATTTTCTCACGTTTTTTACGGTGAGCTTTAATCCCCTTTCATAAGCCGTTATTGTTTTATGCTCTGCTCCGTGATACATATACGTCCTTCGTATATCCTTCATAAGCGAGGTCAGCAATACGTACGCAACGAATATAAATATTCGCGTCAATCCCTCGAAAAGATTTACCCAAATAAGCTTATCGGTAACGTATTTTTCAAATATATTACCTATGAAATTTGGGATTACGAAGAATAATCCTATCGAAAAAGCAAGACCCAACGCAACTCCGAAGAAAATGACTATGCTCATTACGTCGACCTTAAAGGTCTTTGCAAGCCATTTTTCAAATTTGCTCGGCTCTGAGCTTTGCTCGTCCTCGCCGAAGACCTCGGCAGAGCGCATAAGTATTTTAGTTCCCGTTACGAGCGAAGAAAAAAAGCTGACCATACCTCTTATTATAGGCAGCTTTGCTATTTTACTTACCTTTTCGTTAGGCTTTAACCTTTCAGCCTCAAGACGGATAACGCCGTCGGTATCTCTGACGGCTGTAGCAATACCCGATTTTCCACGCATCATAACACCCTCTAATACGGCTTGACCGCCGATAGAGGTTTTACACGCTTTTTTGTTTTTTACGTTATTTTTTGCACTTATCATAAATAATCCGTTTGCCTTTTCGCCCGAGTAAAAATATCGCGTTATGGGGCACAGCCTTTAAAAAAAATACCCCCAAGTACCAAACTTAGGGGCTGAAAAACCGAATTTTGCGGCAATATCAGCCGACAAAAAACAACTACAATCAAAGATTGTATCTTTTCTTGAATTTATCAACGCGTCCGCCGGTATCGACAAGTTTCTGCTTGCCAGTAAAGAACGGATGGCATTTACTGCAAATATCTACTTTTATAACATCGACATTTTTAGTAGTACCTGTCTGGAAAGTTTCTCCGCAAGCACACTGAACGGTGACAATTTTGTAATTTGGATGTAATTCCGCTTTCATTTTTTCACCTCACAAGATTTTTATGCTAACATATTATATATTATTTTATTGCTCGTGTCAAACGTTTAACGGCTCGAAAATAAAAAAATTATCTATAAAAAAGTTTTTTTCGTTTTTATTATTCATTTTGCTTTATTCGCGCGCTAAATCCTTTTTTTACTTGCAAAAAAAATTTTTATATAATATACTTTAAATAACACTTAAAGCAAATCGGTTGCAAAAGGATTATTATGATTGGTTGGAAGGTTACCGAATTCGGTAAAGTAGAAAAAACTCAACATCAAGAGCTCTTGGACGGGCTTGACAGCGTTAAGGTAAAGCTTACGAGAGCGCTTATCACCGAAGACGATATAGCTCATATTTGCGGCGAGGATAAATCGGTAGGTCTGCCGATTATTCCGGTGCGCCACGCAGTCGGTCAAATTACCGAAACGGCTCAGCCTCACGACTTCATCTCTAAGGGAAGCCGTGTAGTTCTTTCTTCTATCGAGCCTTGCGGCGAATGCCCCGCTTGTGAAGCCGGACGCTTTGAAAATTGCTACAATTTTAAAATCTCGGGTAAAAACAGAAACGGATTTTTGAAGGACTTTGCCGTAACCAACGTTTCAAACGTCTTTGCTCTTCCGTCAAGCGTAAAGGACTGCGACGCAGTTTATATTGAATACGTTGCGCTTGCCCTTTCTATTATTGATAAGCTGAACGTTCAAAAAAGCTCGCACGTTGCAATTATCGGCGGAAGCGTTTTCGCTTCGATTTTAGGTCAGATTTTAATTTATTACCAAGCAGTACCCATTATTATCGACGATAAAGAGGCTAACCTGAGAGCAGTTAAAAAATCGGGTATATATTACACCGTCTCGGCGTCGAATAAGCCGGAAAAAGAAATCGCTTCGCTTACGGGCGGAAGGCTTGCAAGCAGCGTAGTTTATCTGACGCGGTCGGGAATCAGCACTGACCTCGCTTATAAAATCGCTTCGCACAACGCGCCCGTGGTTTTTGCAGGATACTCATACCCAAATCTCAAAATTCCAATGAGCATTGCAATGTCTAAGCAAAACAACACGAGCTGTGTCAACAACGGCTACTGCAACTATTTAGCCGCTATAAACCTTCTTGCAAATAAAGCCATTGACCTTTCGGTTTACAGTCTTCCGCTGACAAAAATGCAAGATATTGAGTCAAGCGTCGAAAAAATGGCGAACGACTTTGAGCATAAAAAGCAAGTAAACAATATTTTAGTAAATCTTTTGGACTGACAGCAGTCCGACTTATAAAACGAGCCTCAAAAGTAACGTTCTTTTGAGGCTCGCTCTGCTTATTTTACTTCCCTGATTTTTTTTGCAAAGCGGCTTTTGAAGGCGTAATACAAATCCCCTGCCCCCATTACCAAAAGGATATCCTTTCTTTTAAGCTTTTTTCGATAATACTCAATCAAAGCCTCTTCATCCTCAAAATAGGAGCTTCCGTCAAGCAGAAGGTGAAGGTCAAACGCGCTTCCGCCCTTTTTGTAGCTTTCACGCGCAGGAAAGGTTTTAAAAAGCGACAGATTTTCAATCTTGCTCAGCACCTCCAAAAACTCATTCTTCAGATAAACGGTTCTTGAGTAAGTATGCGGTTGAAAAATCACAAAAACCTCTCCCCTTGCTACCTCTCTTGCCGTTTTTAGGCACGCTGAAATTTCAGAGGGATGATGGGCGTAGTCGGCGATAACGTCCGCGCCGCTCAATTTTGCTATTTTTTCAAACCTTCTGACTACCCCTTTAAAGCTTTTTAAGCCTTTTTTTATATAACGGAATTCTATTCCCATTTGAATTGCGCAAGCAGCCGCAGCCAATGCGTTTTCAACGTTGTGGCAGCCAAAAACGGACAACGCTATCCTACCCTTGCACTCCTCTCCTTTATACAAGTCAAAGGAATACCTACCTCCATCCGATTGCAAATTTTTGGCGGTAAAATCTCCACCCTCCCCGATAGAAAACCCGACTGCGCCTTCCGTCTTAATATTAGCAAGATATCCGTCTTTTTTGTTGATAATCGACTTATAAGCGCGTTTTATAAAATTAAGATAGGCAAGCCTTAACTCGTTTTCGTCACCGTAACAGTCCAGATGGTCCTTATCGGTGCTCAGGCATACCGCGTAGTCTGCGTTAAACCTGTTGATATTCCCCCTAAACTCGCAAACCTCACTTAAAAACACGTCGCTGCCATACGAAATAAAATCGCCAAGAACCGAGTCTTCTCCGCCTATATGCGCCGTAAATTTTAACCCTGCGCATTTGAAAATATGCGCAAGCATACAGCTGACCGTCGTTTTGCCGTGACAGCCGGAAACTCCGACGACGTCGCAAAAATTTTCGGCTACCGAGCTAAGAGCCTGACTCCTCGTCATTAAGTAAGCTCCGCTTTGTCTTGCCGCCTTAAGCTCGACGTTATCCTCGTCTATCGCATCGCTGTAAACGACCACCTGTGCACCTTGCAAATTGCTTTCGCTATGCCCTATGAAAACCTTAATACCCTTTTGCTCTAATTTTTCCGTCCTTGCAGAAGAATTTTTATCACTTCCGCTAACGCAAAAGCCGACAGATTGAAAATACTCTGCAAGCCAGCCTATACTGACTCCGCCAACACCTATAAAATGAACGTTAAACTCAACATCTTGACAAAACATATAAAATTTTATGCGGATTAGAGACGAAATTTGCTATATTTTATAAAAATTTTACAAATTGTACATAAAAAATTTTAAAAACTATTGAAAAGAAAAAATTTTTATAGTATTATATTAATAGGAATAAATTTGATTAGGGAGAAAAATCATGAAAATTTCCGATGTAAGAGTACGTATAGTACAAAAGGAGGACATCAAGCTTAAGGCTGTTGCCTCAATAACTATCGACGACTGCTTTGTAATTCACGACATTAAGGTTATTGAAGGAAACGAGGGCTATTTCGTAGCGATGCCTTCCAGAAAAACCAACGAAGGTGAGTATAAAGACATTGCTCACCCAATCAATACCGAAACAAGACAAGCTGTTATCGACGCTGTAATCAACGCATTTAAAGACGAACTTGCAAAGGTATAACAAAAAAGTGGCTTAACGCCACTTTTTTATTTGCTCTTACACAATCTCTCAACACGCATTCAACCGTTTAAACTCAGCCGTTTCCATAAAACAATACCCATATTAGCGGTAAAAGCTAATATGGGTAATTTTATTTGATTGAGCTTTTAATTATATGAGTTGGATTCGTGTTAAAAATAAGGTCTGCATAATCCTTATATTTTGACTTAACGACCTCGTAAGCCTCGCCAAAGCAGTTGTCTCTCGTGCTGTGATAATCGCTTGCAACGATATCGACAAGCCTGTTTTTTAAAAGCTTTTTTACAAACTTATTCTCGCTGCCAGAAGCCCTTTTAACTATCGGGGAAGCGTTTATTTGTATAACGACACCGCTTTCTTTAAGCCTTTTCACCTTTTCCACCGAACGAAAATAAGAGTACCTTTCCACGTGCGCAACCACCGGGTAATAGCCGTGAAGCCTTACGTTATAGCATATCTCTTCAATATCCGTATCGGTATCGTAAGGAAATTCAAGCAAAACGAACTTACTGTTTGCAAGTGAAAGAAATTTACCCTCTTTTACGTCTTGCTCCAAGCCCTCGTAAACGGTTATTTCTCTGCCCAAATACAAATTGACGTCTAAGCCCTTTTCCTTTACCCTGCTTTGAAGCTCGGCAAAGCATTCCTCGACTTCACCGTCATCCGCAAAATAAAAACCTTTGCGATAATGCGGAGTAGCTATTATATTTTTTACACCCTGCCGTATTTGCTCCTCTATCATTGACAGGGAGGTTTCAAAGCTGTCCGCCCCGTCGTCTACAAAAGGCAATACGTGACAATGTATATCTGTCATAATCCTTACATCTTATATCCGTAAAAGGCATCTTCACTTGCAACGCAGGTCATTACGCTTCCTATTACGGGCACGTTAAGCTTTCCTATGAGAGATAAGGACTCTCTTACAGCCGACCTCTTAACAAACCTTGCCGATACGGTATACAAAATACCCTCGGAATACTTTGCGATATGCATATATTCGGTCATCATCAAAACGGGAGGACAATCCAACAAGACAAAATCGTATTCTGCTTTAAGCTTTTCCATAAGCTCTTGCATTTTTGCGGAATCGAGCACCAAAGAAGAGTTGAAAACGTCAACCCCTCTCGTAATAACGTCAACGCCGTATTCGGTAGTTTTTATAATTTTATCCATTCCTGCACCGGCCAAAACGAAGTCGCAAACACCGCAATCCTCTTCAATATTAAACGCCTTGCTCACGGCAGGGTTTCTGAAATCAAGGTCTACTACGACTACCTTTTTACCGTTTAATACCAATGATGCCGCAAGGTTGCAGACAACCGTCGTCTTACCCTCACCCGAAATAGTGGACTCAACCTGCAAAACCTTTTTGCCCGACGCCCCGAATTGTAATATATTGTCTTTAAGCCTGTTATAGCTTTCGTCAATCGAGGTTCTTCCGCCGGTGATTACGATTTTAGGCTCGCCGACAGGTCTTTTTCTTTTTAACCAACCGATAAGATTCTTTCTGTAAGGAGTCATATTACACCTCCCCTTGATTCGACTTTGAATCAGCTTCAGCTTTAGCCTTAGCATTTTTTTTGTTTAAATGACTGACGTCCTCAAACGTTGCCAATACGTCTACGGTAAACTCTCTTTCAAAGGAAGCCTTATCCGAATAAGTATCGTCAAGCATTACTCTTACAAAAACCAAGCACATTGAACAAAACGCGCCTAATATAAAGAAAAGCGCAAGGTATTTAAACACTTTTGTATCCCCATCGCTCTCCAGCTCGCTCGGCGGAGAAACAACCTCAACCTTATTTACAAAAAGGTTGGGTTGAGATTCCGTAAAAGTCTGAACCTCAGTCATAAAGACGTTTAAGATTGAAGTCGCCATGGGATTGGTCGTTTCAATGGATATGTTAAAAAGCATGTTGTTTGAGGATGTGGTTATAATACCCTTCATTTCCTTCAGCGTTACCTGATTCTGCGGATAGCTCGAATTGAACTTTATCATCGTTTTCTTATAAAGCTGCTCGTTTTGAGGGTCTGTTATAGACTTCAATGCAGAAGCTAAGCTTTGCGCCTCCGACAAACCGCCTTCACCCACCTTCACCATCATGGTAGCGCTTGACGTATACGTAGTATCGACTACGAAAGCGCCGAAAACCCCACCGACTGCCGTGCAAAAGAAAATGATTGCAACTACTAAAAGCAATCTCTTTTTCAATTCCTTAAAAATGGCTTGCAGGGTAACCTGACTGCCGACGTCCTCTCTTAAAATTTCATCCATATTTTAATCCTCTGTTTGCGAAATACCGCATTAATCTTGTTTTATTTTATCACAGTTATACGTAAATGTAAAGTGAAAACCAAAATTTCCTTTATAAAGGAAAATATTACCCTCACCGCAGGCCTTTGATAAGATTATTTCTTACCTTTATCCTTTCTGATTTCTTTAACCCTTCTCTCAAATCCGTTATCGGTAGGTCTGTAAAAAACGCTGCCTTTTAATGAGTCGGGCAAATATTGCTGCTCAACGTATCCGCCGAAGTCGTGAGGATACTTATACTGTCTGCTCCTTGATTTTGCATCGCTGTCTGCAAAAACCGAGTTTCTGAGGTGCGCCGGCACCGTGTCATCTTTAACGCTTCTCGCCTCTTTTTGAGCCTCGCTCATAGCAACGATTACCGAATTTGACTTGGGCGCTTCGCAAACGTAGATTATTGCTTGAGAAAGAGGGATAAGCCCCTCGGGATAGCCGATATTCATAAATGCGGTTAAAGCCGACGTAGCAACTACCATAGCGTTAGGGTCTGCCATACCTACGTCCTCTGCCGAGTGAACGACCAATCTTCTCGCCAAAAGCAAGGGGTCGCAGCCACCCTCGATTAGCCTGTGAGCGTAATACAGCGCCGCGTCGCTGTCGCTGCCTCTCAGCGATTTACAAAACGCGCTGAGCATGTCGTAGTAAGAATTTTCATCGTAGGATAACGCCTTTCTCTGAATAGACTGCTCTGCGTCCTTTAAGGTAACCCTTATCCTTCCGTTTTCGTCACCTTGCGTCGTTAAAACCGCCAGCTCCAGGGCGTTATACGCCGTACGCATGTCGCCTGCGCTCATAGAAGCGATATGCTCCAACGCCTCCTCATCGACCTCGACGTCAAGCTGTCCGTACCCGCGTTTTTTATCGTTAATCGCCCTATTGAGGGCTTTTTTAACCGTTTCGTTATCCAAACGCTTAAACTCGAACACCCTACATCTTGACACGATTGCAGGTGTCATAGAGGCGTACGGATTCTCCGTCGTAGAGCCTATAAAGATAATCGTGCCGCTCTCTATTGCAGGGAGTAAGCTGTCCGACTGAGTTTTACTGAAGCGGTGACACTCGTCCAACAAAAGATAGGTCTTTTTACCGTACATTTTCAAGCTGTTCGAGGCTTCCTCAACGGCTTTTTTTACGTCTGCAACCCCACTTGATACGGCGTTTAATTTAACGAAATTACCGCTCGTGGAATTGGCTATAATATTTGCAAGCGTGGTTTTACCCGTGCCCGGAGGCCCCCAGAAGATACAGCTGCCCACCCTGTCAAGAGAGATTGCTCTTCTCAAAAGGCTATTTTCCTCGCAAACGTGACTTTGCCCCAAAAACTCGCGAAGAGACTGAGGTCTCATCCTTTCAGCCAAGGGCTTTTGCTCAGCTTTGTTTTGATTTTCCTGTAACGTATCAAATAAATCGAACATAATTTTACCGATTGATTTCTACCAAGCTAAACCTTTGAATATGGTTAAGTATGAAGAAAATTTTTAAATTTATTGTTATTTCTCTTATTTTAGCGTGTTTATTTTTCACTCTTTTAAACCCCGACAGATACGTGAAAAGCGCATTCGAGGGAATAAAGCTTTGGGCTTTTGCCGTGCTTCCTGCCTTACTGCCCTTTTTCTTTTTTACTTCGCTTCTTTCCTCGTTGGGACTCACCGCGCTTATTTCAAAATTTATGGAAAAGCCCTTTAAGGCACTTTTCAGAACAAACGGCTGCGGCGCGTACGCATTTATTATGAGCATACTTTCGGGATACCCGGTCGGCGCAAGAATAATTGCAGACCTTAAAGAAAACGGACTTGTTTCAAAAGACGAAGCCACCAGACTTTGCACTCTTTGCTCAACGTCCGGACCTGCGTTTATAATTTCCTGCGTGGGAATCGCTATGTTTGGAGATAAAAGAATTGCGTCAGCAATTTTTTTATCGCATATTTTTTCGGCTGTCGCTTGCGGACTAATCTTCAGATTTGTAGGAAGCGCGTCTGAAAAACAGCTTGGTCTTTTAGCCTCAGATAAAGGTCAGAACCTCTTATACGACTCCGTGTATTCGTCCGTCGTCTCCGTCGCCATAGTCGGCGGCTTCGTATGCGTTTTCAGCTTAATTTCGGATATTGCCCAAGATTTAAGACTGTTAAAGCCATTGTCCCTTTTGCTGTCACCCTTAGTAGGAGAAGACGTCTCCAACGCCTTTTTCTACGGTCTTATTGAGTGTACGCGTGGATGCAAAGCTCTTTCTCAATGCGATTTATCGACCTATAGCCCGGCTTTTGCCTCCGCTCTCATTTCCTTCGGCGGACTTTCGATTTGGGCGCAGTCAATCGTATTTTTAAACAAGGCCGAGGCAAGCGTCAAGATTTTTTGTCTTTCCAAATGCTTGCAGGCAGTCCTTAGCTTTTTACTTTGTCTACTATTTCTTTAGGCAAATATTTAGAAACGTCCTTTTTAAAGGTCAAAAGCTCTCTTACCGCCGTTGAGCTTACGCTCAGGTTTTTCACACTGCACGGCAGATATACGGTTATTATTTCAGGCATAAGGTCGGCGTTTATGAAATTCATTTCGTTTTCGTAATCGTAGTCCTTGCCGTTCCTTAAGCCTCTTACGTTATAAATTGCGCCGTGCTCCTTCATAAGGTCAACGAGCAAGCCCTCGTGATAAACGACCTTTACGTTTTTATATTTAAGGCATACGTCTTTTAAAAGCTCAAGCCTTTTTTCCGCGCTGAACATTGCTCTTTTGGTAACGTTTACGCAAAGGGCTACTATCAGCTCGTCAAATAAAGCCGCAGACTTTTTTATTATTTCCTCGTGACCGCTCGTAACAGGGTCAAACGTACCTGCAAAAACTGCTTTTTTCATATTTTTACTCCGTAAAACTCAAAGTGAGCCATACCGTATTTTCTCGTATTTAAACGGTCAAGACCATTGATTTCTCCAATCTTGAAATCTTCGCTATGCTCGTAGATTACAACTCCGTCCTCGGCTAAAATACCACTGCCTGCGATAGCCTCTAAAACCGGGGTTGCGTCTATATCGTAAGGAGGGTCCAAAAAGATTATATCAAACCTGCCTTTCGTTGATAAAACGTAAGTTAGGGCGTCCGTGCAGTAAACTTCTGCGTTTTCTTTAAGCATTTCGAGATTTGCCTTAGCTAAAGAAATACTTTCCTTAGAGGAATCGACTAAAACGACCTTGTCCGCTCCACGGGATATTGCCTCTAAGCCCATATTCCCCGTACCGCAGTACAAATCGAGAAAGGAAGCCCCATAGATTTCCGTTTGTAAAATATTGAATATCGCCTCTTTCGCTCTGTCTGCCGTGGGGCGAATTTCTCTTCCCTTAAATTCCTTAAGCACTCTTCCTCTGTGCTTACCTGCAATAATTCTCAAGCTTCCTCCTCCGCCACGATATGGGCGTATTTTGAATACAAGCATCCACAGTATCGCTGACGGTAAATTTCGTACTGCTTAGAAAGCTCAACCGAACGCTTATAGCCGTTTTCCTTTTTAAAATCGGCAAAAAGCCAATTTGCGCCCACCTTTTTTGCAAGCTCTTCGCCTATACCGTTGATGAGCTCGGCATTTTTGTGAGGGCTTACGGTAAGCGTCGTCGCAAAGTAATCAAACCCACCCTCCTCTGCCGCTTTTGCAGTTTCTAAAAGGCGGTTTTCAAAGCAAAGAGTACACCTTGCTCCACCCTCGGGCTCTTTTTCGTAGCCCTCTGCCATATAGAAAAACTCACGCGAGAAATATCTGCCCTCTATCAGAGGAACGCTATCTCCGTAAGCCTCCTTTAAAAAGCGTTTTTGCTCGTTTAAGCGAAGATAGTACTCCTCGCTTTCGGTTATATTCGGATTAAAAAAGAATACCGTAACGTCAAAAAACGGCGTAAGCCTTTCAAGCACGGCAGTTGAACAAGGCGCGCAGCAACTGTGAAGAAGAAGCTTTTTCCTTTCGCCGTTTAAGCTTTTTACGGTTTCTTTAAATAAATTGTCGTAATTAATTTTATTCATTTTACTTTCTGAGCAATTTCAATTTCTTTAGCAAATGCTTATCGCCTGCAACTATACCGCCGCCCGATACGGTTGCGTTTTCGGGATTTTCAAAGCAGGTCGTACGAATAAGCAGCTTTTCGGTTGCATAGTCGCTCAGACCAGGTATTTTACTGCTTCCGCCTGCAAAGAATATACCCGACTGACGGATTTCAGCCGAAACCTCGGCAGAAAGCTTTGCCATAAGCATTTCGGTAATTTCAAAAATCTTGTCAAAGAAAAGCTGAATAGGCTTTCTTATATCCTCGGAGCCTATAGAAATCGCTCTCGGCTTTCCGGTATAAACGTCCCTTCCGTTTACGTCTACTCTCATTGAATCGTGCTCGTAAAGACTGCCGATTTCGCACTTTATATATTCTGCGGTAAGATGACCAATCTTTAAGCCGTAGTTTTTTTCTATGCTGTCAATTATCATGGCGTCGATATTTCTGCCTCCCATATTTACGTTTACGCCGGCAATTACCTCGTCGAGAGATACTGCCGCTATATTCGTAGTTCCGCCGCCAATATCAATAATAAAGCATGGGGTAGAATCGGTGATGGGAACGCCAAGCCCCAACGCCGTTAAAATGGGAGACTCAACGCAAGTGACGTTATATACGCCTGCGCCGTTTAACACCTTTTCAAATCTTCTTATTTCATTGCCTTCAACTCCGCAAGGCACGGAAAGCAACACCTGAGGTCTGAAACCGAGCTTGTTTAAGGTTATTTTATTTAAAAACCTGTCAACCATCTGAGTTGCAAGCTTATCGTCTAAAATCTGACCTTCCCATATCGGGAATCTGACCTCGTTTGCGTTTACGGTTTTACCGAGTCTTCTTTTAGCCTCCGCTCCGACCGATTTCACCTTATCTCTTCTCGTTGGGTCGCAAACGACTACGCTCGGCTCAGATAAAACGATGCCCTCGCCAAGCTTGTATATGTTAGTATTCGTACTACCTAAATCTATGGCTATAACGTTATTTTTCATTTTAAAAACTCCTTTATCGCACCGTCTATTTCTTTTATGGGAAGCCCTACGACGTTGTCGTAATCTCCCTCGAATTTTTCTACCAGCGGAAAACCGTCCTGTATTCCGTAAGAGCCTGCTTTACCTTGCCACAACCCACTTTTAAGATATGCGTTTATAACCTCTTCGGTTAAATTATAAAAAGTAACCTTAGTAATAACTTTTCCCGTTTGTCGCATATTTTTTGAAAGAATTGCGTAGCCGGTTATTACCTCGTGAGTTTTGCCTGAAAGAAGTCTAAGCATACGCTCCGCATCAGGTTTATCCTTAGGCTTGCCTAAAATTTCACCGTTTAGCGCGACAACCGTATCTGCAGAGAGCACTACGACGTCATCCTCTGCTTTTGAAAAAACGTCCTCACCCTTGTTGATAGCGCATCTTACGGCAAATTTATCGGGTGGAGTAATCTTATCAATCTCGCCCTCTTTATCGCTCGTTATAATATCAAACTCATAGCCCTCGTCAGTTAAAATCTGCTTGCGGCGAGGCGACGCGCTGGCTAAAATCAGCTTTTTCATATAGGCATACTACCCCTTTTAAATGGTCATTATTTATTATTATATAATAAATTTTCATTTTTGTAAAGGCTTATTAAGATTTTTAGAAACAAAAATAAATAAAGAGTTTTTTGAACCCTCTCACCTACTGTCGCAGGAGTTCTCCCAAAGGGCGAGCCCGACAATAAGGTTTGAGAATACAACGCTAAAAGTATATAAAGCTTTAATTCTGAGCTCAAGCCGTAAAGGAGAAAAATTAAAAAACGCCTTATAAAAAGGCGTTTTTTAATACCGAGTCGGCCTATAAGCCGAGTTCTGTCATTTAATACGGTTATCTATCTAGGCTTGCCGTTGCCGACAAGCTCAAGCGACGTTTTGCAGGCAGTCCCGACCGGCTATCTTGTGGACTGCCCCTATCTTGCTCCGGATGGGGTTTACACAGCCTTCCGCGTCTCCGCAGAAGCGGTGAGCTCTTACCTCGCCTTTTCATCCTTACCAACTGAAGTTGGCGGTAATTTTCTGTTGCACTTTCCTTAAAGTCACCTTCACCGTCCGTTAGGCGGCATCCTGCCGTGTGGAGCTCGGACTTTCCTCGTGGGATAACTCCCCCGCAACCGTACAGCCGACTCGACTAAGACATTTTAGCATAAAATTTTTTATTTGTCTACCATACGCGCCCTATAAATTTTCAAACAAAAGTACGCTTAGAGCAATTATTGTTATTAGGTAAAAACAAAGCACGTGCGGGGCGAAAATTTTTCGCCCTGCGTTTTTGCATTTGCAATCACATTATAACAATATTTAAAGGTTAAGATGCAAATTAACTATCGCAAAGCGATGGTTTAAAGGCGTAGAAACAAGTTGGACGAGGCTCAAAAAGCGATAACGGATGGAATAGACCTTTATTGTCATCCCGGTCGCTATCGCTTTTTAGAAACAAAGTATAACGCAGTTTAAAGGCATAGAAACAAGTTAGACGAGGCTCAAAAAGCGATAACGGATGGAATAGACCTTTGTGGTCATTCCAGTCGCTATCGCTTTTTAGAAACAAAGTATAACGCAGTTTATATGCCTTTAAACTTTCTTGTACATAGGACCATAAGCCCTGCAAGCCCTATAATCCTGACCCTCTTTATCCATACCGAA
>JAZNDO010000015.1:0-26929 GCA_045588105.1 Christensenellaceae bacterium
TGCTAAAAGCAAAATCTTTGCAAAACTGTAGTTTTGCGGTAAAAACTTGCGTTTTTTCACTTCAAGATTGAAACACGGCGAGGTTGTCGCTCCTTGTAAACAAAGCGCCAACTTCTTGTGTTATAATCTAAAAAGGCTATGCATAAGTATGCTTAAGCTGATTTGATTTTTCGTTTTAAGGGATTGGGATGGCAAAGAGAAAAGGATTAAAAATAACGTTCATTATAGGTGCGTTCCTGTTGGTGGTCGGCTTGTTCATATTTATGTTTTCCGGCGAAAACGCTAAAATTCTTAAGGTTTTAGTGTCGGGTGACCTTGAGGGCGACGAGCTTATAGAGGCGCTCAGAAGCTTTGGTATCAGAGCGTCGCTATCACTGAGTATGCTGTCAATGCTGCAGGTGCTGTTGACCGTTTTACCTGCTGAGCCCGTTCAAGTGCTTGCCGGAATAGGCTACGGGCTGTGGCATGGGTCGTTGATTTGTTTATTCGGCGTTTTTATAGGACAGTCGCTTATTTTCCTTTTATATAAAATATTCGGCGACAGACTTTCTGAATATTTCAAAAGGAACATTGATATTGATTTTGAAAAGGTAAGGACGTCTAAGCGAGTAGCTTTTGTAATTTTACTTTTATATTTCTTGCCTGCGATACCGTACGGTCTTATTTGCTTTTTTGCGGCGTCGCTCGGGCTGAAATATACGAGATATATTTTTATTAGCGTGATAGGTGCAATACCGTCTATTTTAATTGGCGTTGGTATGGGACATATCGCCGTTGCGACCAGTTGGGTTTTATCTTTGGTGATTTTTATCGTTTTACTCCTACTTGTGTTTGTTATGTACCTAAAGAGGGCAGCTATTTTCAGAGCCTTCAACAATTACGTGCATAAAAACCAAAGCGTTGAGACCTTTAAGGTTAGAAAGCATAATAAGCTCGTTTACTTTTTATGCAAGCTTTGGGCTCTTTTGTTTATCAGAAAGCTTAAATACAAGCACCAAAAGCAGGTTAAGGTGCAAGCTCCGTGTATCGTTCTTTGCAGCCACGGCTCGTTTATCGACTTTTTATACAGCGGCTTGCTTTTAAGGTCGCGTTATCCTCATTATACCGTTGCAAGACTGTATTTTTATAACAAATACCTTAAGGCGCTGCTGAGCAGAATGGGAGCCTTTCCCAAGAGTATGTTTGCAACCGACGTAGAGAGCTTGAAAAACTGTATATCCGTTTTGCAAGAGGGCGGAGTTTTAACGATGATGCCCGAGGCAAGACTTTCCACGGTCGGCGAGTTTGAGGATATTCAGGACACGACTGTAAAATTTATTAAAAAAATGGGTGTTCCTGTTTACGGAATTAAGCTTAACGGAAGCTATTTGGCTAATCCCAAGTGGGGAGATAAAATTCGCAAAAAGGCGCTTATAGAGTCGGAGTTTTCTTTGATTGCAACTCCCGAGGATTTAAAGGAAATCAGTCAAGAAGAGCTTTTAAGCCGTATACAAAAGGCAATATCGTACAACGATATGGAGTGGCTTAAAGCCCATCCCGAAATCAAATATAAGAGCAAGACTCTTGCCGAGGGGCTTGAAAATATTTTATATAAATGTCCTGAGTGCGGCAAGGAATTTACCTTAAAAACCGAATACAGAGATATATTCTGCAGCGAATGCGGCTTTAAAGCTACAATCGACAGCCGTTACGCCTTTATCGGCGGCAAGCCGTTTGAAAATTTCGTAGAG
The DNA here is from genome assembly GCA_045588105.1 of Christensenellaceae bacterium. GTDB lineage: Bacteria > Bacillota > Clostridia > Christensenellales > Borkfalkiaceae > UBA10281. The sequence goes on from JAZNDO010000015.1 coordinate 1,731, forward strand.
TGGTATCATTATCAGAAGAAGTGTTTAACCGAGGAAATAGAGTCTAATCCCGACTACGTGTTGAAGGAGAGGGTTACCTTAAAGCTTCCCACAAAAGACGGTAAGGGCTTAGTTCAAGAGGCAGGCGAGGGTAAGTGCTACCTGTCGAGAAACGGACTCGTGTACAAGGGTACGATTTACGGCGCAGAGGTCAGAAAAGAATTTCCTATGAGCGTTATGTACAGGCTTTTGTTCGGCGCCGGCGTAAACTTTGAAATTTACGAAAACAAGGAAATTTATTTCTTCGTGCCAAGGGATAAAAGAAGCTGTGTTAAATGGTATATAGCAAGCGAAATTTTGAAAACACTTTCGGAAAAGCCCGAATAGGGAGGTAAAATGCAAAACGAAGCACGTGAGAAGGAAAAATCCTTCAGTTCAATAAATTTACGTTCCTTTCTGCTTGTAAGCGGATTGTTGATTTCAATACTTGCCTTAGCAGGCATTTTGTCTTATTTTATCGCTCAAGGCTCTTATTCGTATACCGAAGACGGAAAGATAATACTCGGAACATACGTCAAGGGTAAGGTAGAGGGGATTGCAATATGGAGAGTTTTGACTGCGCCCTTCAGAGTTTTTGCAAGTGAAGACAGCCTCACCATTATAATGATAAGCATATTTTTGCTTATTATGAGCGGTATCTTCAACGTTATGGAAAAAACGGGTGGCGTAAAGGCTCTTATAACTAAAATTACCACGAGCTTTGCTGACAAAAAGAAGACGGTAATTTTAATTATTATGCTCTTTTTTATGCTTTTCGGAAGCTTTTTCGGAATGTTTGAAGAATTGATAACCCTGCTTCCTATAATCATTGCGTTTACGCTATCGCTTGGCTACGACACGATGACAGGCTTGGGTATTTGTATGCTTGCCTCGTGCTTTGGCTTTTCTGCGGCTATAACAAACCCTTTTTCCGTAGGCTTGGCGTCAGAGTATGCAGGGGTGGCGGTGCAAGACGGAATATGGCTAAGGTTAATGTTTTTCGCAACGGTATTTTGCGTTCTTTCTTGCTTTATACTGTTACATATTAAAAAGATTTCTAAAAATCCTCAAAAATCGCTGTCGTATGAGATTGACAGAGAAAAGCTTGCTTCAATGAGCAATAGCGAGGGAGAGGAGATTGATTCAAAATGCTATCGCACCTATGCAGTTTTCTTTTTAATTCAACTCGTTATATTAGTGCTTATCGCTTCCGTTCGCGCCATATCGGGCTTGGCTATACCTATTTTAGCCGTTAGCTTTTTGGTTGGAGGCTTAACCTGCGGACTTATAGTGTCCTCCGATAAGAAAAAGGTCTTTGAGGATTTCGGAAGGGGCGCAGCCGGTATGCTGCCTGCCGTATTTATGATAGCCGTTGCTTCGTCTGTTAAGCTCGTGCTTAAAGAGAGCAATATTATCGATACCATAATGCATACGGTAATTACCGCTTTATCGGGCAAGAGTAAGTTTACGGCGATTATTCTTATCTATTTGCTCATATTATTCCTGCAGATATTTATAGGCTCGGCGTCTGCTAAAATCGTGCTGATTATGCCTATTATCGTTCCTATGTGCGGAGCGCTTGGAATTTCGCCCTCAGTCGTTATTTTGACCTACTGTATGGCTGACGGCTTTACGGATATGATTCTTCCGACCAATCCGGTGCTTTTAATAGGGCTTTCAATGGCAAACGTATCTTACGGGAAATGGATAAAATGGACGTTTGTTTTGCAAATAATAATGCTTGCGTTGACAGTTGCAGTTTTGGGCTTTGCCGTAGGTATAAATTACGGAATTTAACCGTTTTTGAGGTAAGGCTGTTTAAGAATTTACAAACAGATATTAGTTAAATACGCCCATCTGAAGGGTTCACCTTCGGATGGGCGTTTGCGTTTAATGCTGAATACCGTACGTTTTTGATATAGGGTCCAAAAATATTGCCAAATGAGGCGGATTAAAGGTAAAAACAATAAAAAGTACGCCTATAAGGCTGAAAACGGCAACAGAAAAGGTTGTTAAGCTATAGCGTGGCTCTGTATAATTTTTAAACGATAACCCCTCGTACAGATAGCAAAGCCCTGCCGCAATAAAGAAAATGGCAATATTAAACCAATCGGGAGATTTGCCTATAACGCCGTTATACGTGTAAAATATTGCTGGTATAAGAGCAAGACCTAAAAGCGTGCCCTTTAGCTTTATAAGCCAAAAGCTTTTATATTCCTTAAAGAAAAAGCTTTGAAAAATCGCAAAGAAAAACGCAGGGAAGAAAAATAATTTCATATGCTCCCAGGTCGATTCGTTTACGCCCGAGAAGGGGGCTGTGAGAAGTGAGCCCGTCCATTCGTATAAAAAGTGCAGTAGCGTTCCGCCGATTGCGGTTACAGTATAGCCCAAAAGCTGCCAGATAAGTATTGAGCGTTTTATAATAAATTACCTCTTATTGCTAAAATATATGAGCGTTTTAGCTAAAAAATGCGTAGAAACAATTAGTTGTCAAAAAAAACAAGTATTTTTTTAATATTTTATTGAAAGAAGGAAGCTGTTTGTGATAGAATAACTATATTATATTGTTGCGCAAAGCAGCTAAAAATAAAGGGGGAAATATGGAAAAGATTAAGAAGCAGTACGGCTTATGGACCGGAATCGCTATGGTAATCGGTATAGTTATCGGTTCGGGCGTATTCTTAAAGGCAGGCGGAGTGCTTTCGCTTGCAGGCGGAGATTTAAAGATAGCTCTTTTGGCTTGGCTTATCGGCGGAGTAATAATGATTTGCTCAGGCTTTTGCTTTGCGGTTTTTGCGACGAGAGTGACCAAATACAACGGCGTAGTTGACTACGTTGAGGCTTCCACCAACAGAAAGGTTGGCTACGGCTTAGCTTGGCTTATGACAACCTTCTATTATCCTACGGTAGCGTCTATCGTTGCGTTGTTTGCAGGCAGTTATTTCTTTAAGCTTTTCGGCGCGAATATAGGCTTGGTTGATTGGCAAAATTTCGTATTTGCTTTTGTTATATTGATTTTATTCGTAGTGCTTAACTATTTATCGCCGATTATTTCTTCAAAATTCCAAATCTCGGCAACGGTGATTAAGCTTATTCCTATCGGCGTAATTGCGATAGCAGGGCTTTTTGCCTCGCTGATAGTCGGCGACAGCGTTGGTATAGTAAACGCTTTTTCTACTCAGGCGGTAGGCTATAAGACCAATTTCGGAGAGGCGGTTAAAAAGACGGCGTTTGCTTACGAGGGGTGGGTTTGCGCGACGGCGATAAACGCTGAACTTAAGGATTCTAAGAAGAATTTGCCAAAGGCTCTCGTTATAGGTACTGTGGCTATACTTGTATTTTATCTTATTTATTACATTTCTCTTTCTGCATTTTTAGGTAATGCGGGCACTATCGCTCAGGATGCAAACGCTCCTATCGCCGTATTTGAAAAGATAATGGGCAAGGTTGGCGGAGCAATCTTCACGATATTTATTCTCGTTTCTTGTCTTGGCACGGTAAACGGCGTTACCATTGCTTGCTGCAGAGGTATGTATACTATGTCTTGCAGAGGTCAGGGTATTATGCCCGAAAGGTTCTCTAAGCTTGGCAAAAATCAAAGCGTTTCAATGCTTTCTTGCGTGTACGGCTTCGTTTGTATGGTTATTATGCTTGGAGTATGGTATCTTGCAATGCACGAGGTATGGCTCTTTAAGTATCTTGGCAGTATGGACGAGATTATCTGCGCTATAATTTACGCCGTTTATATTACGATGTATATTTATATAATGAAGAATTTTGCCGATTGCAAGCCGTTTACGAGATACGTGATGCCAATAATTGCAACTGTCGGCTCGCTGTTCTTCGTGATTTGCGGAACGGGAATTTATCAGCTTATCTCAAGCGGCAGCTGGGAAAGCTTAAAGGCCTTCGGTGTGTTTATGCTCTTGTTTGCGGTAATGATGGCTCCTTGCATATTCTTCTATCACGGTGGCGGAAAAGAAATCGAAGTAAACGAAGATTAAATAAAGCAGTTGAAAAGACCTCCGAGTTTTCGGAGGTCTTTTGATATAACAATTTGTGATAATCGACTTATAGGCGCTTATTTATCGGTTAAACCGTTAAGTCTTTTGTATTCCTTCGGGGTTAAACCCGTTTGTTTTTTGAAAAATCTGCAAAAATAAGCAACCGTATCAAAGTTTAATTCCTCGGAGATTTCCGATAGGTTTTTCTCTCCGCCGTTTAAAAGCTCCATTATTCTCTCCGTCTTTTTGCGCGCTACGTAATTTACAAAGGTATATCCGGTATGAGCTTTAAACTGATTGCAAAACGCCGAGCGATTGGTGTTGAACAGAAACGCCATTTCATCAAGGGTTATTTTCTCGCTGTAATGCGCGTTTACGTATGCGAGTATTTCGTCAAACTCAAAGCCCTCGTCTCCCTCGTCCTCAAATTTAGAAAAAGTGTGTTTTCGTATTAGCTCAATAAGGAAGTTTTCTAAAAGAGAGCGAAGAAGCTGCTCGCTTCCAAAAATCTGGTCGTCCTTCTTTTTCATATCGAAAAGAGGCTTGTCGTAGGGTGGGGCGAAGACGTTTCTTCCCTCCTTTACTATTTTTGCAATTTGCTTTATTTCTTTGTCGTCAAGCTTGATTTTGCGGTGCGAAAAATACTTCAAAAATTCGGAATTGCACTCAAAGCCCAAGATTATAAGAGTAGTTTTTTTGTTTTTTACGGTAGAAAGAGAGTGCGCCTCGTTTGCCGAGTGTATAACCATTTCGCCTTTTTTAAGCTTGCCCTTGAAATTTTCGGCGTCAACGATTACCGTGCCCGAATAAGAAAACAGCAATTCGCAGAAGGGGTGCTTTGCCTTTGCCGTTTGCTCTTCCTTTTCAAACTCAAAAAAATGTACGTTTGCAATTTTTGCAACCTGCAATACGTTGCTTAGCGTTTTTAATTTAAATTCCATAATTATATTTTATTTAACAGACGCCAAATTGTCAATTTAAAATAAATAATATTTTAATAAAAAATACGATTGTATAATTTTATCTTACGATTTTGTAGTGACTTTCCGGTTGAGTTGTTTTATAATAAAACAAAAGGCCGAGCTGCAGACTGTGGCGCGGCAGATTAAGAACCTTTAAGGAGATTTTTTATGCAAAGAGTATGCATTCCCGATTGGGAATATCAGGAGAGAATTAAAAGAGCTGCAAAGCTCGTTGCCGAAAGAGGGCTTGACGTAATGGTAGTTGCATCAACCGAAAGCGACTATGCTAACGCGCGTTATTTTTCAGGCTTTTGGCCGCTTTTTGAAAGGGCAGGCGTAGCAATTTCCGCAAACGGTGACGCCGCGCTGTTGGTAGGCCCCGAATCTGCGGTATTCGGCAGAGATTTCGGCAAGCTGGAAAAGGTTTTCGTGCTCAGGGAATTCCGTGAGTCTGCTGATCCTTCCTATCCCGAGCTTGTTGCAAGCACCTTCAGCGACGTTTTCAAGGCAATCGGTGTAAGCGGAGAAAATATAAAAATCGGTCTTGGCAGTTACGTAGAATGTACTCTTCCGATTTACGAGGGATTAAAGGACAGCTTTCCAAAGGCTGAAATCGTAAGATGTAACGATATTATGGTTCAGCTTCGTCAAATCAAGTCCGAAAACGAGCTTGCCTGCATTAAAGAGGGCTTTAGAATTATCGAGCTTGCAACCGACGAGGTTATAAGATGCTTAAAGCCCGGTGTTACCGAGCTTCAAATGGTAGGTGTTGCTCAAAGGGTGATTTACGAAAACGGCGCTGAGTACGAGGGTCTTCCTATGTACGTTTTCAGCGAAGAAAGCACCCGTCACGCAATTTCGCGTTCGAGATACAGAGAGATTAAGAAGGGCGATATCGTTCAGCTTAACCTGTCTGCTAAAATCGACGGATATTCTCCGTCAATCGGTCTTCCCGTCGTTATGGGCAAGCTCGAGGGAGAGAGAAGAGAAATCGTTGATTTCTGCCGCAAGATGCACGAGTGGACTGAATCTCAATTAAAGGCAGGCGTTTATGCGGACGACGTTGCTAAGCGTTTCTTGCAGATGTATAAGGACGCAGGCTACGAGAAGAATTACGTTTACGGACCTTGCCACGGTACGGGTATGATTGAGGTTGAAGCTCCTTGGATGGAAACCTCTACTCACTATCCGCTTCAAGAAAATATGACCTTCCAAATCGACACTTTTATCTCAGGTCCTACCTTCGGTTGCCGTTGGGAAAAGGGCGTAGCAATCAAAAAAGACGGATGCGAGTCTTATACCGATTACTTAAAGAAGGGTATTATAGAGTTGGAAGTATAAGTTAAAAATATTAAATAATCGACTTATAGACGGGCGTTTGGCTAACCAAACGCCCGTAAAGCAATAGGAGTAATTATGATAGTAGGTAAAAAGAATTGGATAATTCCAGACTGCGAGCTTCCCCCCGAGGGAGAGGGCTCTCTTAAGGGTCACGAGAGCGTTATAATAGTAAACGACTCAAATAAATCGGCAAAAATTAAAGTAACGCTTTATTTTGCAGATAAAGAGTGTTATAATGATATTGAGTGGACGGTAGAGCCAAAAAGAGTTAAGTGCTTTAGGATGAATAACCCAAGCGATATGTGTGGGTTTGATGTTCCGCTCGAAACTCAATACGCAATGAAGCTTGAGAGTACGCAAAAGATAGTGGTTCAATACGGCAGACTTGACAACCGTCAGGTTAATCTTGCTTATTATACCACGTTAGGGTATTAAGGAGAAAATATGATTTTAGACAGAAGCTTTCCAAGAGAAACCGATTACGTTAAAGAAAATAATATTCCGCTCGTTATAGTTGGCGGAACGGTAGAGTATCACGGGCCGCATTGCAGCTACGGTTGTGATACTTTAGTTGCCGAGGGGCTTGTGAAGCTGCTTGCAAAAGAAAAAGAAATTATGCTTGCGCCGACTATTTCGTACAGCCCTTCCAGCTATGCGGTAGGAGGTCGAAAAAGCGGTACGGTTCACGTGCCCGAAAGAGCCTTTGAGGACTACGTTTACTACGTTTTCAAGAGTATGCTTTATTCTGGCTTTAGAAATATTTACGTTGTAATTCACCATCAATTTGAGCAAGAAAGCGAAATGCCTATGACACTTTGCTATCGCACCGCCGCTAAAAGAGCAACTATGGAATATTTAGAGGAAACGCATGGCGAGGGCTGGTGGGGAAGCGAATCCTACGCCGATTACTACGAGCAATTAGAGGGAGCGAATAACCCTTTCAACTGGATAAAGGTTATTCCGACTATGTCTGCAGCAGTTCAAAACGCAACAGGCTATGACCACGCGGGCAAGTACGAAAGCTCAATTCTTATGGCTCTTTATCCCGACTGTATAAGGCTTGACAGAATTGACGATATCAAGCATTGGTTTACGGATAGCGCGAGAGAGGCAAGCAAAGAGCTTGGCGACGAGATGGTTAAAAAATCGTTAGAATATTTGAAAGAGGCTATAAAATAATGCTACCCTTGGTAAAAAGCGTAAAGCTTCCCGAGCTTAATTTTCCGACTGCATGGCAGACCGTAATTTTTCGTAATTACGGTCTTGTTTCAATTGATAAAATTGCAAGCGTATTATGTTGCTCTAAGGAGGTTGTTATAGCCGAGGCGAAAAGACTTGGCTTAGGCTCTGTCAGCTTTGATGAAAAATGGGAAAAGCTGGGCTATATATCGATTATTCGCAATAATTGGCATTTGTTACCTTATGAGCAAATAGAAAAACTGCTTGATATCAGCGCTGATAAATTAGAGTTTATATTAAAAAACGAGGACTTTTTAGCCGATAAGCTCGGCGGATATAAGCCGCAATGCGAAGAGGTGGTTTACGCTCCTTTAAACCAAAATCAGATAGAGCAGTCTTTAAAAATATCAAAAACTGTTAAGGCGTGCTACGACAAAAAATACGCGGATAAATTTAATTTCTTTCCTCAAAAAAAGGTCGGGATTTGTAATGCTAAACAGAGAAAAGGGGAAAGGATTGTTCATGGCTACTTAACGCCCTGCGGCGACGTTTTTACCGAGGACTGTCACAGATATATGCCCGACGGCTTGCTCTATGAATATGCTCAAAGGGGTATAAACGGAGTTTGGGTGCACGGACTTTTGTCCTCGCTGTCCCCCTATCCCTTTGATAAAAGCGCGAGCGAGGGCTATCAAGAAAGAAGAAAAGCCCTTCAAAGGCTCGTAGACAGATGCGCTAAATTTGGAGTTAGGGTCTATTTGTATTTAAACGAGCCGAGAGGTGTTGCCGAAGAAAAATTAGGCGAGTTTAAGCATCTTGCAGGCAGGGTTGAAAACGGCGTTGCAAATCTTTGCTTTGAGCATAGAGAGGTTCAGGACTATTTGTATAATGCTGTAAAGGACCTTTTTGAAAGTGTTAAGGGCTTGGGCGGTTGCCTTACTATTACAATGAGCGAAAACCCAACGCATTGCCATTACAAGCAAGGCAACGGCTGTCCGATATGTAAGGACCTCTCGCCCGAAACTGTTACGGCAAAAATAAACAACGTAATAGCGAAGGCGGTTAAAGACAGCGGCTCTCAAGCTGAGGTGATAGCAAATCTTTGGGGCTGGTCAACCTATATGGGATGGACAGAGGAGCAGCTTTTAAACGGAATAAGTCTTTTGGATAAGGACGTGTCCGTTATGTGCGTCAGCGAATTTGACCTCGATATTGAAAAAGGCGGAATAAAGAGCAGAATAATAGATTATTCGATTTCTAATCTCGGTCCGGGTGAGGTCGCGAGGGCGGCTCTTTCCTTTGCTAAGCAAAAGGGGCACAAGACCTACGCAAAAATTCAAGTAAATAACAGCTGGGAATGCTCTGCAGTCCCATATTTGCCGGTGTTTGATTTGACCTTGGAGCATCTGAAAAATTTGACCGAAATCGGCGTCGAAAGCTATATGCTGACTTGGACCTTGGGTGGATATCCCTCGCCGGTTATGGATATGATTGCCGAATACTCCGAAATGGGAGAATCCTTTGATTTAAGCGAGTGGTACCGAAAGTATTACGGAGAAAGCTATGATAAGGTTCAAAGGGCAGTTGCAAAATTTTGCCAAGCCTTTAAGGAATATCCGTTCAGTATACAAAATTTATATCTTTCTCCAAAGACCTTGGGGTTTGCGAATTTGTGGGATTTAGAGCCAAGCGAAAAGTCATCGACTATGGTATGCTTTGCCTACGACGACTATTTAAGCTGGATTCAACCATACCCTTACGAGGTCTATATATCGCAGTATAAAAAGCTGTTAAAGGGGTGGGAGGAAGGTGTTGCTATTTTGAGAGAAATTAAAGATAATCGTCTTATAGGCGAGCTTTTAACCTATTCTATGGTTGCTTATTGCCATTTTTATTCCGATTTGGTTCAAACAAGGTTCAGTTACTATAAGGCTAAAAACGATAGAAAAGAAATGGTAAGGGCAATTGACGAGGCAAGGCAGATGACTGAGAATTTGTTATCCTTATTAGAAGAGTCCTGCCTTATTGGGTACGAGACCTCGAACCACTATTTTTACAGCGAAAGAAACTTGATAGAAAAGCTTGTAAATTTAGACAGACTTAAAAGTCTATGCACAGCCAATTAAAAATGAGATTTAAAATTTGACAAGGCGAAATTGCCTTGTCAAATTTTTTATAAAAACTTTAAAAACCTATTGAAATGTCTGAAATAATATGGTATATTTGTAATATATCATATTACAAAAATGAGGTTGTGATGAAAAATTTTGCTTTAATCGAAAACTGGAAGCTTTGCTACATAGACAATAAGACGCATAAAGAAAGGTCTTTAGCCTTTACAACGCCGACTCAGATTGAAAAAAGCGGTTTCCCGGTTATAGAAGCAAGTGTGCCCGGCAATTTTGAGCTCGATTTTATGCGCGAGGGTATATTAGAGGACGTTTACTTTGGCGTAAACAGCGTAAAAACCCACAGGCTTGAAAATTTGCATTTATACTATTTTGCCGATTTTGACCTCTGCCATAAGGACGGCTGCAATACTGTTTTGACCTTTGAGGGAATCGACACCGTTGCCGAAATCTTTATTGACGGAGAAAGGCTTGCCTTCGTTGAAAATATGCATCACGCGCACAGGTTTGACGTAAACGCATTAAGCGAAGGAAGGCATACCGTACTCGTGCATATTTTACCCGCAGTTTTATACGCAAGGCAGTTTGATATTCCTTCAATGTGCTACGGTATGAAATATAATCACGACGCGATAGAGGTGAGAAAGTCAGCCTCAATGTTCGGTTGGGATATTATGCCCAGAGTAGTGTCTGCAGGGCTGTTTAAGCCGGTTAAGATAGAATACGTAAAAAGGACGAGAATCAAAGACCCGTTTATATATCTTGAAAGACTCAACGACAAAAAGACAGGCGGATGCGTTATCGCAACCTTTAAGGTTGAAGCCGAAGACGATTTTCTTTTCGACTACAAGGTCAAAATCAAGGGTAAATGTAAGGACCACGAGTTCAGTCACGAAATGGTGCCCTATTCGGCGTCAAACAGATTAGGCTTGGACATTCAGGACGCCTATCTTTGGTGGCCGAAAAATTACGGTGAGCAAAATCTTTACGATATAGAATTTTCACTCTATAAGGGAGAAGAGCTTTGCGACAGCGTTACCTTTAAGACGGGTTTCAGAAAAGTTTGGCTAAAAAGAACCTCACTGTCGGGGGATAACGGTGAATTTTGCTTTATCATAAACGGCAAAAGAATTTTCGTTACCGGTACGAATTGGGTGCCGACCGACGCTTTCCCGTCACGCCACGATGAATACACCTTAAGAGGCTTGGAATTTGTCAACGACTTGGGCTGTAATATGATTCGCTGTTGGGGCGGAAACACCTATCCGTCACAGCTTTTATACGACTATTGCGACGAGCACGGTATAATGGTGTGGCAGGATTTTGCAATGGGATGCGGACATTATCCCGAGGACGAAAGGCTGTGCAATCTCGTAAAAGAAGAGGTAAAGCAAGTTGCTATTGCATTTAGAAATCACCCTTCCCTTACCTTGTGGGCAGGAGATAACGAGTGCGATTCCTTCGTCGTGTATAATGCTGAAAGCGACCTTGGAGAGGACGACCAGCCTGCAAATATTAACCCAAACTTTAACAAGCTTACGAGGGACGTTGTTTTGCGTGAAATCAGAAATCACGACGGCTCAAGACCGTATCTTCCCTCGTCGCCTTACGTTGATGAGGTTGCATATCTTAAGGGAAATCCGTCAGAGCTTCACATCTGGGGACCGAGAGATTTCTTTAAAGGGGAGTATTACAGCAACGCAAAATGCCATTTCGCTTCGGAAATAGGCTATCACGGCTGTCCGTCGCCCGATTCTATAAAGCAATTCGTTTCAAAGGATAGCTTGCCAAAAAAATCTATTACCGAAATTTATGAAAATCCCGAGTGGCTTATTCACGCTGCCGGTATTGAGCCATACGTGAAGGGCAATCCTTACGCGTACAGACTTCCCCTTATGGTAAGTCAGGTAGAGAGAATTTTTGGTACGGCGTCCGCTGATTTAAACGAGTTTGCTCGCCAAAGTCAAATTTCTCAAGCCGAGGCAAAGAAATTTTTTATAGAGTCGTTCAGAGCTAAAAAATGGAGAAGGACGGGAATTGTTTGGTGGAACGTTATAGACGGATGGCCACAGGTTTCCGATGCAATCATTGACTGGTACGGAGTCAAAAAGCTTGCCTATTCATATATCAAGAGGTCGCAAAGCCCCTTGTGTATGCTTTTCGACGAGCCTCAAAACGGAAAGCTTACTTTAATAGCAACCAACGAATCGAGGGTAGATGAGAGCGTAGAGTATAAGGTTACCAATCTCGTAAACGGCAAGGTCGTTTTAAGCGGAAGCTTTAATTTGGAAAGCGACGGCAAAGCAGAGGTCGCAAGATTGGACGAGGAGCGCAACGCCTTTTATCTCATCGAGTGGAGGGCAAAGCAGGGCGAAGGTAAAAACCACTTCGTAACTACTATTGGCGAAGGCTGGACCTACGAGCAGTATAAGGCTTGTATGATAAAGGCCGGATTCTACGGTGAGTTTGAGGGTTTTTGCGAATAATCGACCTATAGGCGAGTTTTTTACGAAACAAGAGGATAAAAATGTTAAAAATAAAAAAGAGAACAAGGTGCTTTTTAATCGTTTTACTTTCGATTGTGCTGTTTGTTACGGTTGCGGTTTTGGGTGTTAGGGCGTATTTCAGATTGCCTGTAACGAGTTATTTTCAGGCTTCGGAAAAGGCGTTTATAATCCCCGACATAAATAAGGGGTTCGTTCCTCAAGGCTTATGCTACGATAAGGAAAACGGTTATTTTATAACCTCAGGTTATTCTTCAAAGGATGAGCCGTCCGCGGTTTACCTAACCGAAAAGCAAACGGGTAAATCGGTTTTCAAGGTGGAGCTTTTAAACGGGGACGGCACTCCTCATACGGGGCACGCCGGCGGCGTTGCTCAGTATAAGGATTGGGTTTACGTTGCAGGCTCTTCAAATCACTGCCTTTACGTTTATTCGTACAGTGAGATTTTAAGCGGCGCAAAGCAGGTCAAGCCTATTGGCAGCTACTCTTTGGAGGTGAGCGACGACGATTACCTCAAGGCGTCGTTTGTTTCGGTTATGGAGAATAGGTTAGTGGTTGGCGAGTTTTTTTACGAGCCGAGCTATAAGACCTTAGCCTCTCATAAGGTTACTTCAAGCGAAGGTGAAAAGCTTGGCGGAATTGCCTTGGAATATGCGCTTAGCGAGAATTTTGAATACGGCGTAGCAAGCATTCCGACGAGAGCGTACGCTCTTCCCGATAAGGTTCAAGGAGTATTCTTTAACGGAAACGACCTTTATCTTTCCACTTCCTATGGGCTTAAGAATTCTTATATATATAAGTACGATTATTCAAAGCTTGAGCAAGGAGCAAGGATTGAAATTTTAGGCAAGTCTGTCGACGTGAAAATTTTTACAGGCAAGGCTCTTGCAAAATCGTACGAGCTGCCACCTATGAGCGAGGAGATTTCTTTGGTTGACGGTAAGCTTTTCGTTGTGAGCGAGTTTGCCTGCAACAAGTATTTTTTAGGTAAGCTGACCTCTGCAAAATGGTGCTACGCAACAGACCTTTCAAAGATGTAAAGTTAAGCTATAAGTTGAAAAACGGTTAATATGAGGAGGGAAACATGATAATAAAGGACAATATTCCAAGTCGTTACGACGGCTGTGACAGAGTAGTTGTTTTAGAGGGAAAAGCTAAAAGCGCTCCAATAAAACTATTGCAAATTACAGATATGCAATTTATAGATTCAAGTCAGTTAAGAGCGCCCGACAGACTCAGAATTGACGAGATAAACGCATGGAAGAGAGAGAATTTTAACTCCCAGTGCGCAGACCACATAAGGGCTCTTATCGCTCAGTCCAAGCCCGACCTTATTTTTATAACGGGAGATATAATCTACGGTCAGTTTGACGACAACGGCGCAAGCTTTAAATGGTTTTGCTCGTTTATGGACTCGTTTAAAATTCCTTGGGCGCCCGTATACGGCAATCACGATAACGAGTCGAAGATGGGAGTAAAATGGCAAAATTCGCAGTTTGAAAGCAGCGAATACTGTTTGTTTAAGACGGGTATCGTTTCGGGCAACGGAAACTATACCGTAGGTATTGTAGTAGGCGATGAGCTTCAACGCGTTTTGTATATGACAGACTCTAACGGATGCGCTGACTGCGATGATGCTTACGTTGTAAAAATACCGGGAATTTATCCCGACCAATTGGAATATTTTGCAAATTGCAGCGAGCGAATTACAAAACAAACGGGAAGAAACGTGCCTGCGTTTATTGCCTTTCATATTCCTACGACCGAGTTTATCGATGGATATAAGTCAAAGGGGTATTTAAACGAGCCCGACGATTTTTTCAATATAGGAGTAGACGTTGAGCAAGTGGGCGACGACTTTGGTTTTAAATATGAAAGAAGCTTGTGCGTGCGCGTGGACGGCTTTTTAGATTTCGTTAAAAAGAATAACGTCGACGGTGTATTCGTAGGTCACGAGCATTCGATTTGCACCTGCGTTTCATACGAGGGCATTAAGTGGGTTTTCGGGTTAAAAACCGGTCAATACGATTTTCACGTAGTAGGCGCTGTCGGTGGAACTCTAGTTACCTTGAAGGGTGAGGATTTTGCAGTGAACCATCTGCCGTCTCTTGTAAAAACAGGTCCGTATCCGGGTCGTTCTAAAAATTTCAACGGCTATTTCTCAAATCCCGACGAACTTGAGTAGAGAATGCTTTGCGCGTGAAAAAGGTCTAAAAACGCCGTCGAAAGCAGGCTGAAAACGCCGTCGTTTTTTGTCGGCGCAAATTATATAATTTTTTGTAGAAAAGTCAAATAATCGACTTATTGCTACGTATTTATTTGAATTTAGGTGAAAAAAATGAAAGTGTTAATGTTAAACGGAAGTCCAAGAGAAAACGGCAATACGCAAATTGCCTTAGAGGAGATGAAAAAGGTCTTTATGAGCGAGGGGATTGAGGTAGAGCTCGTGCAAGTAGGAAATAGAGCAATTCGAGGCTGTATGGCTTGCGGTGGGTGTCGAAAAATAGGTAAATGCGTTTTTAACGACGGGGTAAACGAGCTTGTTGAGAGCTTTAAGGATGCCGACGGCTTAGTGGTTGGAAGTCCCGTGTATTACGCCTCTGCAAACGCAACGCTGATTGCCGCGCTCGACAGAATGTTCCAAAGCAGCGGTTGGCTTGATAAAACTATGAAGGTAGGCGCTTGCGTAGCCGTTGCAAGACGTGGTGGAACGACAGCAACCTTTGATGAGCTTAATAAATATTTTACTATAAGCGGTATGCCCGTAGCCTCCGGTCAGTATTGGAACGGCGTTCACGGCGGCGCGCAGGGTGAGGCTATAAAGGATGAAGAGGGCCTGCAGCAAATGAGAACGCTTGCAAAAAATATGGCGTTTTTAATGAAGTCAATTGCTCTTGGCAAGGAAAAGTACGGGCTTCCTGAAAAAGAGCAGAGAGTTGCAACTAATTTTATAAGGTAATAGCTGCGTAAACAATTTTATAAATATTAATTAATAAGCGACGCTTTTTTGCGAAGCTTATTTTTATTGCAAAAATTAATATTAGCAAAACAAATTTTAACATTGTATTGACAAAAGTTTACTTTCGGTTTATAATTAAAATATAAATTGTAAGGAGGGTTTATATGAAACTGTCAAGAAAAATCGTGGGTATAGTCTTAATTTTTTCATTGAGCGTTGCAGTAGTTGCGTGCGGTAGCAATGGGGGAGCCTACGACCAAGGCTTACAGCAGGGCGCTGTATACGAGTCTTCTGTTTATCCAAGTGGCGAGGAATATACGGAGATAATAGAAAATGCTTTCGTTTCGACCTCTGTCAAGCCCAGCAGTTATTTCTCTGTCGACTCAAATACCGCGTCATATCCAAACCTTAGAAGCCTGATAAAAAAGGGATACGATATTCCAAAGGATGCAGTCAGAGTAGAGGAAATGCTCAATTACTTTAATTACGATTATCAAGGTCCTGAAGATGGCGAGGTTTTCTCCGTTCAAGGCGCTATTTTTGATACCCCTTATAACGAGGAAACTAAGCTTTTAACCTTAGGAGTAGCAACGAAAAAGGTTGAGTTTTCGAGTATTAAGAACAATTTGGTCTTTTTAATCGACGTAAGCGGTTCAATGTATTCGGCTGATAAGCTTCCTTTAGTTCAAGAGTCGTTTAGAATTTTGGCTGAAAATTTAAACGATGAGGATAGAGTTTCTATTGTAACCTACGCAAGTAGCGAGGGCGTTGCTCTTCGCGGCGCATACGGTTATGAAAAGCAAAAGATTACCGCGGTAATCGAGGATTTGGCGGCAGGCGGAGCAACTGCCGGAAGTAAGGGAATAGAAACGGCGTACGAGCTTGCAAGCGAATATTTTATAGAGGGTGGCAACAATAGAGTTATTCTCGCAACCGACGGTGATTTTAACGTAGGCATCAGAAACGTAAATGAGCTTGAAAGGTTTATTTCGCAAAAGAAGGAAACGGGCGTTTATTTTTCCGTTTTCGGCTTTGGCAGGGATAATATTCAATCTGATAAAATGGAAGCCTTAGCCCTTGCAGGAGACGGCGTTTATTCTTATATAGACAGTCAAAAAGAGGCGAGAAGAGCTTTGGTTGAGCAAATCGGCGGAAGCATGGTTACCGTTGCAAAGGACGTTAAGGCAGGCATAACCTTTAATCCCGAACACGTTTCAAGCTATAGGCTTATCGGTTATGAAAACAAGCTTTTAACGGAGGAGGAGTTTGAGGATTCTAACACCGACGCAGGCGAAATAGGCAGTGGTCATACCTTTACTATCGTTTACGAGGTAAAGTTAGCCGATATTTCTACGGATGATTTAGTGTTTGCGGTTGTAAATGATGTTGAAATTGCCAGCGTAAATATAAAATATAAGCCTACCGAAAACGTTGGCGGAGACGGTCAGGAGAAGGATTTATTCGTAAGCGTAAAGGCTTCGGATTATCACGCTGAATTAACC
Organism: Christensenellaceae bacterium; assembly: GCA_045588105.1. Lineage (GTDB taxonomy): Bacteria > Bacillota > Clostridia > Christensenellales > Borkfalkiaceae > UBA10281. The sequence continues at coordinate 18,329 of JAZNDO010000015.1, forward strand.
GAAAACGACGTTTTCGTTGCGTCGGTTATTGAATTTGCCTTGATTTTAAGAAATTCGACTTATAAGGCAGACGCAAGCTTAAACGCTTTAGTGACAAGGCTTGACACGTTGGACTTGTCAAGCGATGAATATAAGGAAGAGTTTAGAGAAATCGTCAGAGCGTATCGAAATAAGGTCGAGGGATAATCACGTTTTTAAGCTTGCTTTGACGAACGAGCTGTAGATAAAGTCGGCTTGGTATATATTCTAAAATAAATATAACAGACCTTTGAAAAGAAAAACGCTCCGTTTGGTGTTCCAAACGGAGCGTTTCGCCTATAAAATTAAGCGTCTTTTTTCATAACGGAGAGAATTTCTTTAAGTAAATCCTCGGTGGTTGGGTTAGCAAGTCTGTCAAGTCTTGCTTGCTCAGCTGCGGCAGCCTCTTCTGCAAGCTTAGTAGCTTCAGCCTCAGCTTGCTTATCAGCTAAATACTTTTTAACTGCATCTCTGTCGCTAAGCTTAATTCCCATAGCCTTAAGCTCTTTTCTTTGTTCTTTAGTAGGCTTATTTTTGTTAATTGCCTCTTCAAGCTTATCTTGACTCTCTTTAAGATGGTTAAACGCTTTAACGATAATAAAGAGAACGAAAGCAATAATTATAAAGTTGATTATTGCGTTAATAAATGCGCCAAAGTCAATGTAAATTGATTAAGTTAAGTCTAAAAGACCCGTTTCCGTATCGTAAACCGGCTTTAACACGGTAAGTATGTCACTTAAGGAGTCAGCCTTGAATATAAGAGCAAGGACGTAGTTAATAAGTGGCTTTAAGATGTTGTTGGTAAGACCGTTTACGATAGCTGTAAACGCGCTACCAACGGTAACGCCGACAGCCATATCAACGATATTGCCACGGGTGATAAACTTTTTAAATTCTTCAAAAAACTTTTTCATTTACGTTTTTCTCCTTTACAAGATATAAAAGTATTATACACTCGTATATCTATTTTGTCAAACGGTAGTAACAAAAACGTAAAATTTAAAATAAATATTTTAATAGGCGTTAAAGCCGTTGACTTTTAATATTGAAAGTATTAAAATTTAGTAGTCATTTTACGTTGGAGAATTTTATGGAAGCTTTATTTAGTTTATCAATTGCTCTTTTCGTGGGTTTAATGTTGTCAAGGGTTGCAAAAATGGTCAAGCTTCCCGCTGTTACGGCTTATTTAGTTACCGGCGTTTTAATCGGTCCGTGGTGTTTAGGCGCGTTCGGAGTGAAAGGTCTTGGTTTTATCAGCGAAGAAAATATTAAGTCCTTTAGCTTGATTTCGGACGTCGCGCTTGGATTTATCGCTTTTTCTATCGGTAACGAATTCCGTTTATCTCAGCTTAAAGCGATAGGTAAAAAGGCAACGGTAATAGGTATATTCCAAGCAGTAACGGCAACGTTAGTCGTTGATGCCGCGCTTATAGGCCTACATTTTATATTAGGAGATAGATTTCCTTTATCTGCCGCAATTATTTTAGGTGCTATCGCGTCCGCTACGGCTCCCGCAGCAACGCTTATGGTTGTCCGTCAGTATAAGGCAAAGGGTCCGGTAACGGATACCCTTCTTCCCGTAGTTGCAATAGACGACGCAGTGGGCTTGGTTTTGTTTGCCGTATCCTTTGGCGTGGCTAAGGCTTTGATACTCAATCAGGTAAGCATTATTTCAATCATCTTAGAGCCTGTTTTAGAGGTCGTTTTATCTCTCGGACTCGGAGCGATAATGGGTTTTGCTATCACTTATTTTGAAAGATTTTTCCATTCGCGTTCAAAAAGACTTTCAATGTCCGTTGCCTTTGTGTTTTTAACGGTAGCTCTTTCGATGCTTGAGTTTAAAATCGGCGAGGTTCACGTAGCGTTTTCTTCTCTCTTAACCTGTATGATGCTCGGCACGGTATTTTGCAATTGCTGTGATTTTTCTGAAGAGCTTATGGATAGGTTAGACCGTTGGACTGCGCCTTTATATATACTGTTCTTCGTAATTAGCGGCGCTGAATTTGATTTCTCACTCTTTGCAGACATTCTCATAGTTTTGGTCGGTGTAGTTTATATCGTATTCCGTTGTCTTGGTAAATACTACGGTGCGTACGCAAGCGCAAAATTCGTAGGTGCAGAGCCAAACGTAGTTAAGTATCTCGGAATAACTCTTTTCCCACAGGCAGGAGTTGCTCTTGGTATGGCGATAAAAGCTCAGACTCTTGGGCCCGAGGGCTTCATTGTTGCGAATATTACTTTATTTTCAGTATTGATTTACGAGCTCGTAGGTCCTTTCCTTACTAAGGTTTCTCTTATGAAGGCGGGCGAAATCGACCCAAGCGGTAGACTTAGCGCAAGAGGAAACAAGCATCTATAAATATTCGCTTTAAGCAAAAAACTCGGTATGCCGAGTTTTTTTCTTTTGCTAAAACACTCAGTTTTCACAAAGCTGTTGTAAAATTATTAAATTAAGTATATAATACTTATAGTTATGAAAATTTCACGCGAAAATCAAAAAATAATCTTAAGGATACTAATATCCGCCCTTATAATAGGAGCAATAGTAGGCGTCGTTTTTTTAATATTAAAGCTTACGGGTGTAACTGAGCTGTCGCAAGAGCAGCTGCAGGCTTATATTAAAGCTTCGGGCGCAACGGCGCCGCTTATATATATCGCAATATCTTTTTTACAAGTGACCTTCGTCCCGATACCGGGCGCAATCACGATTATTGCAGGCACTTATATATTCGGGCCGTGGCTTGCGTTTATTTATTCATACGTCGGAATGCTACTTGGCGCAATGTTTGCCTTTTTCTTAGGAAAAGCCATAGGCAGACCTTTTGCTAATTGGATAGTCGGCAGTGAAGAAAAGGTGGACGAGTGGATGGCAAAGCTAAAGGGCAAGCAAAACGTAATACTCTTTTTTATGTTTTTACTGCCGTTTTTCCCCGACGACATACTTTGCACGGTTGCAGGGCTTTTGCCTATAACCTACTTGGGATTCTTCGTTATGCAGCTAATTACAAGGGCAACCTCTGTCGGTACGACGGTTATATTTATGTCGGGCGAATTTATCCCTTACGAGGGCTGGGGGCTGATAGTTTTGGGCGCGCTTGCCGTTATTTGCATTTGCGCTTTTATACTGAGTATGAAATATTCAGAGAAAATCAACGATTTTGTCGTTGCAAAAATAAACAGGTTTTTTGGTAAAAATAAGAGAAAAGGCAAAGAAGAAAGATGAAGAGTAAAATAAAAAACAAAGGAAGTGTATACGTAAATGCCGTTCAGCTTATAGTAGTGGGCAGTATAACCGGTATTTTCGTCGGAATAGTAGTAACGCTTTATAATTTATGCGCCTCGTTTGCAGAGGGTACGGCAAAGGGTATATATTTGGCTGTAAGGCAAAGCCCCGCGTTTATACCCCTGCTTTTAATCGCTCTTTTATTCGGAGCCTTCTTTTTAAGCGTGGCTATACGGCTTGTCCCAATGATAAAGGGTAGCGGAATACCTCAGACCGAGGGCGCTACGAGGGGTATCCTGCGCTTTAAGTGGTACCGTGACGCCGTAGCCATGTTTGCAGTCAGCCTGCTTTCGATTTTTATGGGGCTTTCGGCAGGCGCAGAGGGACCCAGCGTACATATAGGAGCAACGGTGGGCGACGGAGTATCGTCGGTCACTAAAAGAAACGAAATGATAAGGCGTTATCAGATAACGGGCGGAGCGTGCGCAGGCTTGGCAATCGCAATCGGCGCGCCTATGTCGGGTATGGCGTTTGCCTTTGAGGAGGCGCACAAGAGGTTTACCCCCGAGGTGTTTATTTGCGCCTTTTCATCTGTAATTATGGGTATGGTTACGAAGGCCGTGCTATTTATTGTAACAGGCTTACCTCTTCATACGGGGTTTAATTCCTTTTCCCTTGCAGAGCTGCAAAATTGGGAATACGGTTTCGTCGTTTTGTCTGCTATAATCTGTGGTCTTTTAGGCGTACTTTTATTCAAGTCCGTCTTTTGGGTGAGAAAGCTTTTTAAAAGGATAAAGCTTAAAAAAAGATGGCTGACCGATTGGGTAAAAATGTCGATTGCCGTGCTTATAGGCGGACTTTTTTCGCTTGCAACAGTAAATTTAATGGGAGGCGGACATGCCTTTATAGAAACGCTTGGCTCGCTTGCGAGTGAAGAAACTCCTACCCTTTTCGGTATGCCCATTATCTACACGTTAGCAGCGGTTTTAGTAATGAAGGCCTTTATAACCGTTTTAAATATGGGCGCAAGCGTGCCGTGCGGAACCTTTATCCCCATGCTTGCAATCGGCGCTTGTATAGGCGCGCTGACCTCCGAGGTCTGGATAAGCTTAGGTATGAGTGAGGAGAGCAAGGATATTATAATAATGATATGTATGGCAAGCTTTTTCGCAACGGTAGTAAAGGCTCCTATCACCGCAGTTATTATGGTAGTTGAAATGACTCACTCGTTCACACCCCTGTTGTCGGTAATAATAGGCGTTTCGATAGGCTATTTTATAGGTGATATTGCAAGAACTGACAGTATTTACGAAACCTTGTTAGAGCAAATAGTTGAGGAATCCGACCAAAAAGTCAAAAAGCAAAGCGTTCAGTTTACATTTACAGCAATGCCTCTTTCGATTGCTATCGGAAGAGAAATCCGCGACGTGCTTTGGCCGAATAACGCAAGGGTAACTAAAATTATTCGCAACGGCGAAGCCGTTTTCCCAAGCGCGGACACTGTTATTTCAGAGGGCGACGAGCTTACCTTTAATTGCTTGACCGATAATCCTAAGATTATCGAGGACGATTTAAGGAATATTTTGGGTAATTTTGTATAGAAATAGATTTTAAGGGTGGGTGAAGACAAATTTCACCCACTTTATATCTTATTTTAACTTTATAACGGCGCAAACGATTGACAAAGTAAATATAATTTCTTATAATTATAGCAATGAGGAGTAGTTGGCGGACGTTTCCGTAGCTAAATCGGTAGCACGAACCTATGCGGTTTCGGTTTAGCTTTAAATAACGAGATCATGCCCAAGGCATGATTTTTTTATTTTCTGCTCCAATTATAACAACGCGTTTTAACGCAAAAGGAGTAATATGACACCACACAGTCAAAACGTGAACGAGGTTTTATCAAGCTTACAAACTGATGAAATCAAGGGTCTTACCTCGGCTCAGGTTGCCGAAAACGTACAGAAGTACGGCTTAAACAAGCTTGAAGAGAAGAAGAAAAAGGGTCTTGTCGCTCGCTTTTTAGAGCAGTTTAAAGACGTAATGATTATTATTCTTCTTTTAGCTGCAGCAGTTTCTTTAGGTATTGCAATCTACGAGGGCGTAACCCACGAGTTTAGCGCAATCGAAATGATAGAGCCCTTCCTGATTCTTGCAATCGTGCTTATCAACGCAATTATGGGCGTAGTGCAAGAGAGCAAGGCAGAAAAGGCCTTAGACGCGCTCAAAAATATGTCCGCGCCACACGCGAGAGTCGTTCGTGACGGCGTAGAAAAGATTATTATGTCGGCTGACCTTGTTCCTGGCGATATTATAAAGCTTGAGGCAGGCGATTTCGTACCTGCCGACGCAAGACTTATCAAAAGCGTGAACTTAAAGTCTGAGGAATCTGCATTGACAGGCGAGTCCGTTCCGTCCGAAAAGTTCGCCGATGCAGAGGTTAAGGAAAAAGCGCCTATCGGCGACAGAACGAATATGGTATTTTCGGGCTGCTCCATAACTTACGGTACTGCAGTTGCAGTAGTTACTGCGACCGGTATGAAGACCGAAATGGGTAAAATTGCAGGAATACTTGCAAATGAGGAGGAATCAAAAACTCCACTTCAGGAAAAGCTTGCTAAGCTCGGCAGCGCGCTGGGTGTACTCGTTTTAGGTATATGCGCCGTAATGTTTGGCGTTCAGCTTATTCGCGGCGGCTTCGAGTTTGACAACGTAATAAACGGCTTTATGTCTGCAATTTCACTTGCAGTATCAGCTATTCCCGAAGGTCTTCCTGCCGTAGTTACTATCGTTTTATCTATCGGCGTACAGCGTATGGTTAAGCGTAACGCAATTATCAGAAGACTTCCCGCAGTTGAAACTCTCGGTAGCTCTTCGGTAATTTGTTCGGATAAAACCGGTACTCTTACTCAAAACAGAATGACCCTCGTTAAAACCTACGTCGACGGTGGCGAGATAATCGACTTTAACGGCGAGGCTGAGGGTGAAACCTTAAAAATGCTTTGCTACGGCTCGCTTTGCTCGGACGGTAAGGTCGTTTTTGAAAACGGAGCAGAAAAGCACCTCGGTGACCCAACCGAAACCTCTATCGTTTTAGCTGCTCATAAGGCAGGTGGGGCTCAGGACGAATTAAACGCTAAGCACCCAAGAGTTGCCGAGCTTCCCTTCGACTCTGACCGTAAGCTTATGACGACCGTTAATATGATAGACGGCAAGCCCGTGGCTATCGTAAAGGGCGCGTTTGACGTTATCGCAAAAAGAACCGTTAAAGGCGACGTCGAAAGGGCGAGAGTTGCTTGCGACGAAATGAGCTCAAACGCTTTAAGAGTTTTAGCCGTTGCATATAAGGAGCTTGACGCTGTTTCTGCAAACCCATCCTTTGAAGAGCTTGAATATGAGCTTACCTTCGTTGGACTCGTAGGTATGATAGACCCACCGAGACCCGAATGTAAGGTTGCCGTTGCGACTTGCCGTCAGGCAGGTATTAAGCCTGTAATGATTACCGGCGACCATATCGTAACCGCAACTGCTATTGCTAAGGAGCTTGGTATTTTCGTTGACGGCGACAAGGCAATAACAGGCGCAGAGCTTGACGAAATGAGCGACGAGGAGCTTGACAGAGAGGTTAGAAATATATCCGTTTATGCAAGAGTTTCTCCGGAAAATAAGATAAGAATCGTAAAAGCTTGGCAGAAAAAGGGCGAGGTCGTTTCAATGACCGGCGACGGTGTAAACGACGCTCCTGCTTTAAAAGCCGCTGATATCGGTTGCGCAATGGGTATAACCGGTACCGACGTAGCTAAGGGCGCTGCGGATATGACTCTTACCGACGACAACTTCGCTACTATCGTAGAGGCGGTCAAAGAGGGTAGAGGTATATTTGAAAATATCAGAAAGGTTGTAGGCTTCTTGCTTTCGACTAACCTCGCAGAGGTTTTGGTTGTATTTATAGCAGTTGTAATTTTAGGCTCAATCGACGGCCTTGGCAATCCGTTTATTCCTATTCAGCTTCTTTGGATAAACCTTGTAACGGACTCTCTTCCTGCGATTGCTCTCGGTATGGAGGCTGTTGAAAGCGACGTAATGTACCGCAAGCCAAAGCCAAAGAACGAAAGCCTATTTGCTAACGGTCTCGGCTTGAAGATTGGTCTTAACGGCGTGCTTTTGACGATAACGACTCTTTTAGGATACGTCCTTGGCGCAGTCGTTATGAAAAACCCGATAACGGGTGCGTTAAACCACTCTGCAGGTAGTACTATGGCGTTTATGATACTTGCTCTTTCTCAGCTTGTTCAAGCTCTTAATATGAGAAGCTCGCACTCTCTTTTCAAGGTTGGATTCTTCTCAAATAAGACTATGAATCTTTCTCTTATCGTTTGCAGCGCGCTTACAGCCCTCGTGCTCTTTATCCCCGGTGTAAACACCGTGTTTGATATGATGTACGTTGATTGGTGGTTGTACTTGGTCGGACTTGCCCTTTCGCTTCTTCCAATTGCAGTTATGGAAATTGCAAAGGCGGTGGGCTTTGTGCACAATAACCATCACAAGGCGTAAATGCTAAAAGACAAAAAATCCCAAGTGAAGGAATTGCTTGGGATTTTTAATGGGGAATTTAGGTGTGGATTTAGATTTTGCATTTTTTCTTAGCAGCATATTATTGGGTGTGGGGCTTGCAATGGACGCCTTTTCGGTTTCTCTCGCAAACGGTCTTAACGAGCCGTGTATGCGAAGAAGGCGCATAGGCTTGGTTGCGGGCACCTTCTCGGTATTTCAGTTTTTAATGCCTATGATTGGTTGGGTTTGCGTAACGACCGTTGCTCATATCTTTAGCGCGTTTGAGCCGTTTATTCCATGGATAGCGCTTGCTCTCTTGTCGTTTATAGGCGGTAAAATGCTTATAGAGGGTATTAAGGAAAAGGATACCCCTTGCGAGTGTGAGTGCGGCTGCAGACCTCAAATAGGCTTTGGTGCTTTGTTGGTGCAAGGCGTTGCAACCTCTATCGACGCGTTGTCGGTCGGCTTTACAATTGCAACCTATAACGTTTGGGAAGCGCTTCTCGCTTGCGGAATTATAGGTGCAGAGACCTTTATAATTTGCGTTGCAGGCATAATAATCGGCAAAAAGGCAGGTACTAAGCTTGCAGGTAAAGCAGGTATTTTCGGCGGAGCAATTCTCATTTTAATAGGACTTGAAATTTTTATTACAAGCTTTTTTTAAGAATAAATAAAATAGCCTAAACGTAATTAGCCCGTTGCGAATTTTCGCAACGGGCTGTTTTGTCGTTAATTATTTAACCGTTATTAAAAAACTTCCTTTAAAGCAGGGTATAAACGCCTGAACTTAAGATATTTTTCTT
>JAZNDO010000016.1:0-2241 GCA_045588105.1 Christensenellaceae bacterium
TAAGATGTCAAATCTGAGCTGTGGCTTTTGACCGGGCTTGAATTTGTACGCGCCGTGAGAAGTACCGATAGCAATTGCGAGGGAGTCGATACCGGTCTTAGTAGCGAATTCGTAAACCTCGTCGGGGTCGGTAAACATAGCGTCTTCGTTTGATACGTTTACGTCGTCCTCAATACCTGCAAGCTTACCAAGCTCAGCCTCAACGGTAACGTTTCTGTCGTGAGCGTATTTAACTACCTCGCGAGTAATTTCCATATTCTTAGCAAGGTCGTATTTAGAAGCGTCTATCATAACGGAGGTAAAGCCACCGTCGATACAGCTCTTGCAAAGCTCAAAGCTATCACCGTGGTCAAGGTGTAATACGATGGGAAGACCGGTGTCTTCCTCTGCTGCTTGAACGAGGTGTTTAAGGTAAAGTGGGTTAGCGTATTTTCTTGCGCCCGAAGATACCTGAAGAATAAGGGGGGCGTTTTGCGCAACGCCTGCGTTTACGATACCCTGAATTGTTTCCATGTTGTTTACGTTGAATGCGCCTATTGCGTAACCGCCCTTATAAGCCATTTCAAACATTTTTTTGGAATTAACTATTGGCATAATAACCTCCGAAAGTTTTTGTTCGCATATATTATACACTATTTTTTTTATAACTGCAATTAAATAAAAAGAATATACTTGACAAATTTGATAAATTTTATTAAAATAAAATTACTGAATCGATGATTTGTTCGGAGAGGAAGCGCAATAAAATCAGTAAACCCGTTTTTTGGATTGTATTCATAAAATGGCTTTATCAAATAAGCTTAGTCGCGTCTTGTGATGAAACTTTAAAGTATTACGGTAAATTTGCGCATACTCTCGTTTAGTCGAGGGTGTGCGTTTTTGTTTAAGGAGATATTATGAGAATAGCTGTTATAGGAATAGTAATCGAAAAAGACAGGTCGGCCTCTTCAAGGGTTAACGAGGTTTTGTCAGCTTACGGCGATTACGTCGTAGGGCGTATGGGCGTTCCCGATAAGGAAAGGGACGTATACGTAATAAGCGTAATCGTTAAAGCAACGACGGAAATTATCTCGGCAATCACGGGCAAGCTCGGCAGAATAGAAAACGTAACCGTAAAATCTGCGGTAACTAACGTTGAAATATAAGGAGAATAATTATGAAAAAACTTTTAGCTCTTTTACTTGCACTCGTAACGTGTTTTCTCTTTGTTGCATGCAATAACACTTCGGAAAGCTCAGGCTCTGAAGAAAAACAAAGCCTTTCTTCTGAGAGCGAATCTGTTAAAAAGGACGCCCTCTCTTTCTACGCTCCGGACGGCGCGCCTGCGCTTTCTATCGCAAAGTTTATAAGTAGCGGAGAGAATTTTGGTATAAATGCAGATATTTCGTATAACGTTGTATCCTCAAGCGATATAGCGTCAGTTATGACTCAGGGTAAGGGCGATTTTATCGTAATGCCTGTAAACGCCGCAAGTAAGGTTTATAAGGCAAACCCCTCCGACCCGTACGTAATGACTGCAGTAGTTACACACGGCAACTTATACGTTGTCAGCACGGAGGAGGTTACCTTAGAGGGACTTAAGGGTAAGGTTATAGGCGTAATCGGTCAAGGGCTCGTTCCCGACTTGACCTTTAAGGCAATTTTGAAGGACAAAGGTCTTTTAGACTGCGTGGTTGCGGGAGATACGGCAACCGAGGGTAAGATTACCGTTAGATATTTTGCTCAGGCATCCGATATGCTGCCCTTGTTAAAGCAGGGTATTCTCACGGTTGGGCTTCTTCCCGAGCCTGCTGTTACAAAGCTCACTACAAAATTGGCAGCTGATAAGACATGGTTTAAGCTTGACGTACAAGAGCTTTACGATAGCGAGGCAAAGGCTTATCCTCAAGCAGTTTTAATGGTTAAAAAGAGCGTTTATGATAAATACAAGACTCAAATAGACGGTATGGCTGAATATTTTGAAAGCAACTTGACTTGGATAAAGGCAAATACTGCAGACGCCGTCAGCGCAATAAACGGAGCGTTGCCAAGCGGTGTTACGCCAAGTCTTGACAATTCGTTAAACGCGACAGTTATCGATAACTGTAAAATATATTATCAATCCTCGGCTGATGCAAAGCAGCAGGTAAAGGATTATATAGATAAAATAATTTCAGTAAATCCCAATTCGGCAAAGGCTGTTTCAGACGAGTTTTTTGCCTAAGCTTTGAAAATGAGAGAAAAAAAAGATAAAATTATAAA
>JAZNDO010000017.1:0-8166 GCA_045588105.1 Christensenellaceae bacterium
TGCCGAAATGCCTTAAGTTGTCAATAAGGCCGTTGCAAAAATAAAAAAAGGAATAAGATATTGCCTAGTCCAAGTGCAACGGGGCTCGTAAAAACTTTTAAGGAGGATTATCATGGTAAGATATGACGTTTACGAAGAAAAAGTTAGGGGACTTTACAAGACTTTAGAAGAGGCAGGATACTCTCTTTGACGTCGACAATCTCAGAATTAAATTAAAGGAATTAGAGGCTGAGCTTGAAAAGCCCGAGGTATGGTCGGATATTCAAAAGTCGGCGCAAATCAGCCGAGAGGCTCAGTCGGTAAGAAACAAGCTCAACGTTTTCGACAAGGCTATGGAAGCGGTAAACGACGCGGAGGTTATGATTCAGCTTGCTCAGGAAGAGGGTGACGAGAGCATTATCGAAGAGGTCGACCGCGATTTGACTCTTGCCGAAAAAGAGATAGAAGAAATCAGACTCCGTACTCTTTTAAGGGGTAAATACGATTCGTGCGACGCTATCTTGACGTTGCACGCAGGCGCAGGCGGCACCGAGGCGTGCGACTGGACTGAAATGCTTTACAGAATGTACATTTGCTACGCTGAAAAGCACGGTTTCAAGCTTACCGAATACGACAGACTCGACGGCGACGGCGCAGGCTTAAAGTCGGTATGCTTTAAGTTAGAGGGCGAAAACGTTTACGGCTATTTAAAGGCTGAAAAGGGTATTCACAGACTCGTAAGAATATCCCCCTTTGACGCTAACGCGCGCAGACAAACCTCGTTTTCTTCGGTAGACGTAATGCCTGATATTCAAGACGACGGCGATATAGAAATCCGTCCCGAGGATTTAAAGGTCGACACCTACCGTTCAAGCGGCGCAGGCGGTCAACACGTAAATAAGACTGAATCGGCTATAAGAATTACCCATATTCCTACGGGAATTATAGTCGCTTGTCAAAACGAGCGCAGCCAAATTCAAAACCGCGAGCAGGCTATGCGTATGCTTCGCTCTAAGCTTCTTGAAAAGAGAGAAGAGGAGAGAATGGCTGAGGCAAGCGAAATCAAGGGCGAAATAAAGAAAATTGAGTGGGGCAGTCAAATAAGGAGCTACGTTTTCTGCCCGTATACTATGGTTAAAGACCACAGAACGGGTAGCGAAACGGGTAACGTTGACGCCGTTATGGACGGAGAAATAGACCAATTCATTATAGACTATCTTAAGAAGAGCTGATATGTACGCGGAAAAGATTAAAAATTACGAAATAAAAGAGGATGCGGTAATTCTTGCAATCGAATCCTCCTGCGACGAGACTGCGGCGGCGGTAATTAAGGGCGGAAGAGAAATTTTAGCCTCCGAAATTATGTCCTCCTCTGCAGAGCATATAAGATTTGGAGGGGTAGTGCCGGAGATTGCTTCAAGGGCGCACACCACCGCAATATCCCTCGTCGTTGAAAAGGCGATAGAAAGCGCAGGCATTACCTTGAAGGATTTGGATGCGGTTGCGGTGACCTACGGCGCAGGGCTTTTGGGCGCGCTTTTAGTCGGCGTAAGCTACGCCAAGGCGCTTGCTTATTCGCTTGGAATACCCTTAGTGCCCGTAAGTCACATAAGAGGGCATTTATCTGCTGCTTATCTTGAAAATAAAGAGCTTGAGCCACCGTTTATAAGTCTTTTGGCAAGCGGTGGGCATACTGCCGTTATCGTTGTAAAAAGCTACTTCGAGTATGAGATTTTAGGCTCTACGTTAGACGACGCCGTAGGCGAGGCGTTTGATAAGGTCGCAAGGGTTTTAGGGCTTTCCTATCCCGGCGGGCCTAACGTGGAAAGGCTTGCAAGAGAGGGGCAAAACACCGTTAAGCTCCCCAAAATGCTCAAGGGCGAGGGCGGATATAATTTCTCGTACAGCGGTTTAAAAACGGCTGTAATTAACTATAAGCACGGCAAGGAGCAAAAGGGCGAGGAGTTTTCCAAGGCCGATTTGGCTTGCTCGTTTCAGTGCGCTGCCATTGATATACTCGTCCGGAAGGCAATCGAGGCAAGCGACGAATATTCTATAAATACCGTCACGGTAGGCGGCGGAGTTGCCGCAAACGGATATTTAAGAGAAAGCCTTTTATCCGAGTGCCAAAGGAGAGGTAAAAGGCTAATCCTTCCACCCAAGTGGCTTTGCACGGATAACGCCGCTATGATAGGAGCAGAGGGGTATATTCAGTACTTAAAAGGCAACTTTGCAGGTATTGATTTAAACGCCAAAGCAAGGGTTGATTTGGCTTAAAGTGGGGCTATAGGTTGATAAACGGCAAAAATAACGCCGTATTGCGGATAAACGTTCCGCTAAATACCCAAAACTCATTTACAAAGCCGGCTATAATAAAAAACAGGTTTATTACTATAAGCACGGGCATAAAAACCATTAAAAAAAGACTGCGCGTTCTAAAGCGCAGTATAAACGCGCCGACGTATATACCGAGCGCGCCGCCCAAAATGGCGGTGACGAACAGGTTTCCGTCACGGACTTTGTTGCAATTGCCGTCCTCTTCGTTTTTCTTTTGGCTTCTGAGCAGCATAAAGGAGTAGACGTTGATTGAAAGGTAATAAACTATAACCAAAATTTTTACTAAAATAAGCATAGACAAAGTATGAGCAAAAAGTGGAGGAATTAAACTATGTTTTTACCGATAAGCTGGGAGGAAACCGAGGGCTATCTCGATTTCGTCTTAATAGCCTCCGACGCTTACGTTGACCATCCCACGTACGGTCACGCAGTAATTGCCAGGGTGGTGGAAAGCAGAGGCTTTAAAATTGGAATAATACCTCAGCCGATAACCGACGGCGATTACCGCGCTTTGCCGACTCCAAGCATTGCTTATTTGGTAAGCGGCGGCGTAGTCGATTCAATGGTCAACAACTATACCGTTGCGAAAAATAAAAGAAAGGGCGACGTTTACAGTCCTCCGTCAAAGCAGGGTAAGCGCCCCGACAGACAGGTTACGGTTTATACTAAAACGTTGAAAAGACTCTTTCCCGACGTGCCCGTCATAATAGGCGGAGTAGAGGCAAGCCTCAGAAGATTTGCCCATTACGACTATTGGGCAGATACCGTTATGCAATCGGTGCTTACCGAAAGCGGTGCGGATATGCTTATATACGGCATGGGCGAAAAGCCGATATGGGATATTTTGGACAGACTTTCAAGACATATACCTCTGCACAAAATCAAGGACGTAAGGGGTACTTGTATAGCAATAAACGGCGACGAGGTCGAGACGTACAGACAGAAGGGCGCGGTTATAATTCCAACCTTTGACGAGGTTAGAAGCGACAGGATGAAATACGCCAAAGCCTTTCGTCAGCAAGAGAGAAATACCGACGCGCTAAACGCCGACGTGCTTATACAAAAGCAAGCAAACGGAAAATACGTTTTGCAAAATTTGCCTGCTTATCCGCTTAGCGTAGAGGAGATGGACGAGGTTTATTCTCTCCCTTACGAGAGGACCTGGCACCCGATTTACGATAAAGAGGGCGGTATAAAGTCTATTGAAGAGGTTAAGTTTTCGGTGACGAGTCACAGGGGATGCTACGGCAGCTGCTCGTTCTGTTCAATCAACTATCATCAGGGCAGAAGAATACAAAAGCGCAGCGATAAGTCGATTATCGACGAAATTGAGCTTTTAACGAGAGATAAAGACTTTAAGGGATACATCAACGATTTATCGGGACCTTCTGCAAATTTCAGAGAGCCGGCATGCGAAAAGCAAAAGACTCACGGCGTTTGCAAGGATAAATACTGCATAGGCTATACGCCTTGCAAAAACTTAAAGGTTGACCACACGGGCTTTTTAGAGCTTTTGAAAAAGGCGAGGAGTGTGCCCGGAGTTAAAAAGGTTTTCATCCGCAGCGGAATAAGATACGACTACATAGTTTACGATAAAGAGAGCAACGTTTTAGAGGTGCTTTGTCAGCATCATATAAGCGGACAGTTAAAGGTTGCGCCCGAGCATATGAGCGACAGGGTTTTAAAGGCAATGAACAAGCCCTCGTTTTCGGTTTATAAGACGTTTGCCGACAAATACAAGGCTATAAACGCGTCAATCGGCAAAAAGCAGTTTATAGTGCCCTACCTTATTTCCTCTCATCCCGAAAGCAAGGTAGAGGACGCGATAAAGCTTACCGAATATTTAAAGAGCATTCACTATATGCCCGAGCAGGTGCAGGACTTCTATCCTACGCCGTCGACAAGGGCTACTTGTATGTATTACACGGGTATAGACCCCGACACTCTTCAAGAGGTGTACGTACCCAAATCTCCGAAGGAAAAGGCAACGCAAAGAGCTTTGCTTCAGTATAGGCTTCCGCAAAACCAAGAGCTTATAAAAGAGGCTTACCGCTCGTGCGGAAGGACGGTTGAGAGCAAAAAACCTCTACAAGCCGGTAAAAAAACTGCAAACTTATATAAAAAATCTTCAAATAAGGTTGCAAAAAACAAAAAATATGGTAAAATGTAATAGTATTCTATTACAAATTTCATTACAAGAGCTTAAAAGGGGTGCGTTATGAAATGTATGTACTGCGGTCATACCGACAGTAAGGTAATCGACTCCCGTCCATCCGAAGACGGAACTGCGATTCGCAGAAGAAGAGAGTGCAATAACTGCAATAAGCGATTCACTACATACGAGACGGTTGAAACAACTCCCATACTCGTAATAAAGTCTAACGGCAACAGGCAGGCGTTTGACGCCAACAAGCTTAAAAACGGCATAATCAAGTCGTGTGAAAAACGCCCCGTGCCTATGTATAAAATAGACGAGCTGGTTGAGAATATTCAAAAGAAAATCTATAATTCCTTAGAGCAAGAGGTTTCTTCTAAAAAGATAGGGGAAATGGTTATGGAGGGATTAAAGGAAATAGATGAGGTAGCCTACGTACGCTTTGCGTCGGTTTACCGTTCCTTCAAGGATATATCTACCTTTATGAAGGAGCTTGAAAAATTACAAAAAAACAATGGTGGTAAAAAGAAATGAAAAAGATTTTTAGTTTTAGCTTGTGTTTAATTATGCTTTTTTCCGTTCTCACTTTAACGGGCTGTAAGGATAAAAATGCCGTTGGTCAGTCGTGGAGAGTTGAGAAGTTCGGCGACGAAGAGCAAACCTACGTTCAAAAGGTTGGCTTTAAGGTTACCAGAAACAGCAAAGCAATCAAAGAGGTTTGGTTAAACGTTGAAGAGATTAAGGGCGCTTCCGCAACGCTTACGTTTACAAAATATCAGTCAAACACCGAAACCGACGACGATATTTATTCTAAGGGCGAGGCTTTAGACGGCGGAAACATCATTTTGAGCGCGCAACAGGTTAAAAAAGCTAACAAGGGCGCAAAGGGATGGATAAAGCTCAACACCAAGGATTGGGGGCTTAAGAGTGATAACGTGCTTCTTACTGTCGTTGACGGCAGACTTACTATTAGAGAGGTTGTTTTCGTTAACGAAAACGGCGAACAGCTTTCAGCAAGCATAAACGTTGCTTACGTTGCTATCAAAACCGACAAGAAGAGCAATCCTGTAATAAGCCAATTTACAAAAGCTCAGCTTGAGGAGTATGCCGAGACCTCTATTTACGGAGTTCCAAATTTCCTTTTAGACGACCAGGAAGCGTTCAAAACCAAGGATGAGAAATAAGTAAATAAAATTAACGTTACGTGATTTGTAGTCGTTCCTACGGCTTTAAAATTTTACGAACTAATTACGGCGAGCACGAATTTCGTGCTCGCCGTTTTACTCTCTCAGTCGCTATGCGCCTCGTCGCAAATCGACCTTTTGTCAACAAATTGCTGAAATCAAAGTAGATTCTATCGCAACTGTCGTTGCTCCAGAATGACAAAATTATGGCAAGAGTCTATCATTGCTTACGGCAATTCCAGAATGACAGATATGCACCCTCTCACCCGTTTCACGGGAGCTCCCCCAAAGGGGAGCCTGTGTAAACGTCACTCTGGAACGAGCGATAGCGAAGAGATAGAGTCTCGTTTTGCAATGGTAGATTCTATCGCAACTGTCGTTGCTCCAGAATGACAAAATTATGGCAAGAGTCTATCATTGCCTACGGCATTTTAGAATGACAATTATGCACCCTCTCACCCGTTTCACGGGAGCTCCCCCAAAGGGGAGCCTGTGTAAACGTCACTCTGGAACGAGCGATAGCGAAGAGATAAAGTCTCGTTTTATAACTAAAAATCAATTTTCTATAACGTTTTTATTGCTACCGTCAAAGCCCTTACTATTTGCTCTTTTTCAAGACTCGGTTTAGTGCCGTCAGCTTGCTCGGGTAAAAATGGTACGTGAATAAAACCGACTCTCACGTTCGTTCCGTTAAAGTGGTGCAACAAGGTGTATAAAACCTCGTTGCAGACAAACGTGCCTGCAGAGTAAGAAAGCCCTGCCAAGATGCCCTCTTTTTTGATAGCGTCAACCATTTCTCTTATGGGCAAAGTGCTAAAATAAGCGTTTTCGCCATCAGCTATAATAGGGCTGTTAATCGGCTTATAGCCCGAGTTGTCGGGAATATCAGCGTCCATAAGATTGATTGCGACAACCTCGGGAGTAACCCCGATTCTTCCGCCTGCCTGACCAACGCAGAGAATAACGTCGGGGCTGATTTGCTCAGCTTTTTGCAAAACCTTTTCCACGCCCCTTTTAAAAACGGTGGGTATTTCCAATTTTGTAAGAGTATAGTCGCCTATTTCGTTTTTAAGGGCTAAAACGCTTTGCCAGGATGGGTTTACCGTTTGCCCGTCAAAGGGGTCAAAGCCCGTAATTAATAATTTCTTCATAATTCCTACCTTATGATATGCGCGCTAAAGCTTGATGATATGCTGCTTTACAGCGGATAAAAAATTCGACAAGCAATATCTTGTCGAATTTTTGGTGCACCCGCCGGGGCTCGAACTCGGAACGGAGCCGTCGGAGAGAAAATTCAAAGTAAATTTTATGAGTAAATTAGCGTTTTTGCACTATTTTGAGCCTAAATTTTGAATATTTTGGTTGTTTTTTGCATAAAGAGAACGAAAAACGCTCAAAAAATTTAAAATATTCAAATCTTCGGGTGGGTTTTCGGGTGGTGTTTTTTGGGTGGGTTTTTGCTACCTTTTTTCTCTAAATTCCTCGCTTGCAAAAATGAATAATATTCATATTTACAAAAGAATGATAGGGCATTTTTCTGAGATAAAGAGTTTAATAAAAAAAGGCGAGGAGAAATTGTTTTCCCCTCGCCTATCAATTTATTTGAAGTATTTATCAAAATAAGTTTCACTTATAAGCAGAGCCTTCAAATCGGGCATTACGTCCGATTTTTCTTTGTCCTTGCAATATTCCTTCATCTGCGTAGAACTCTCTTTATAAACCCTATAAAGGGCGTATTCGATGAGTCTTTTTATATCCTCGTCTTTAACCGTAGTTTCGTTGATACAGTATATCGAAGAAAGGATAGCGTGAATTTCGTAAGTGTGTCGCATGCGTTTCTTTTTGTTAGTATAATCACCTTTCATTTGTTACCTCCCAGTGTTTGGCGTGTAGTATCTTCCACGTATATTTATTACGCCATCTCGTTTTGTAGCTTTGCCTTTTTGACAGGCTCTTAAAATAAGGTTGCCGTCCGACGGCTTTGCTTTTGGAATATTTCCATCATCAAATTGAGCCGAAGAAGAGCCTTCTATAATACGGCTATGTTTAACAAGTTCTACACAAAATTGACCTAAAGTTTCGTGTTTTCCAATGCTGTCAATTATGTACGAAACGTCTAATTGAGGGTTATATGCTGTAATCCTAAAATAATTGTTATTCATAATTTTTTACTCCTTTGTACTTTTTTCTTTAATTAAATTAACTATATCTTCAATAGATTCGGGTAACGGACTTTCAATCTTGTTAAAGCCGTTAAGTTCACCTATGCTGCCATGCTCGTAAGAATTATCTCTTACACCTGTATCGTATCTTAACTCTATATGCTTTGTAGAACTTGAACAATAATGACCTTTATAAGACATATCGTGTTCAAATTCGTTATGTACCGTAACAGTTAAATGGTAATCACAGTATTTAGCGGTAGAGTCTTTTTTCTTAAACCAGATAGAAGTTTCACCACGTAGTCCAAAAGGACCTAGTATTTCAAATTTTTCACAATTGAGTAGTGGT
>JAZNDO010000018.1:0-9296 GCA_045588105.1 Christensenellaceae bacterium
TTCCTTTGCAAAAATCTCATAAAAATCCCGTCTTGCTTGCATCTAACCCTTTTTATAAAATCAGTCATACACCGCGACATAGCTTATATGCTAAGCCAATCTTAACTTATTTATTCAAACAAGCTTAAATCTTAATATTTATCAATTATATTGCACATCTTATCGTAGCCTGCGTGCATATCCTTAACGAGCTTGAACTGAGTTCTCGTTCTGTCAAGGTTTTGTCTTTCTCTGCTCGTTCTGAAATACACGTCGCCCTCTAAATAGTCCGTTAAAAATCTTATACCGCACTCGTAGGTCATAAGTATTGCGCCCATCGGAAGATTTTTGCGTTCAATATCGGTAATAGCATCGCCGAAAACACTCAGATACCCCTTCGCATACTCCTCGTATAAAGGCATACTGAATATTACCTTCTCGGTTTCGGGAGTATCCTCTAAGCAAGGATTACAGCCAAATCTTATAGAATCGCCGAAATCGTAACAGATACTGCCGGGCATCATAGTATCAAGGTCTATAACGCATACTGCCTTATCCGTCCTTGTGTCAATTAAAACGTTGTTAAGCTTAGTGTCGTTATGGGTAACTCTCCAAGGCATTTTACCGCTGTTTAAAAGGTCGACAATCGTTGAAACGTATTTTTCCTGAGAAAGGGCAAAGTCGATTTCGGCTTTAACCTCGCTTGCCCTATTGCATTTGTCGGCAAGTATTGCCCTTTTTAAGTTTTCAAATCTCATAACGGTGTTATGGAAATTCGGTAAAACCTCAAAGAGCTTGCTGTTGTCAAATCTGTCTAAAAGCTGAGCAAATTTACCGAAAGCAACCGCGCTTTGATAGAAATGCTCGGGCTTTTCAACCACGTCGTAGCCTAACGCGTCCTCAATAAAGACGTATACTCTGTAATACTCGTCGTCCTCGGTTTTATGGTAAGCCTTTCCGTCGTGAGTGTAAACCAACGTAAGCGATTCTCTTAACGGGTCGCCACCTCTTTTTTCAATTTCCGCGCGGTTAAACTCAGTTACGAGCTTAATATTGTTCATAAGTCCGTCAACGTTTGTAAAAAGCTTGGAATTTATCTTTTGAAGTATATATCTCTTATTTCCGTTTGCCGTATTAAAAACCGCGCAGTAGGTTCTGTTGATGTGTCCGCTGCCGTAAGGCTCGCAAGAAATTAACTCTCCGTCGATTTGAAAATGTTTTAAAATATCTGTAAATTGCATTTTGCACCCCTTGTATTTTACTGATTATGTTATACCACCCTTTGGGTGAATTTGTCAATGATACTTTCGTGCGTTTTTTAATTTGGATAATATTATATAAAAAATAGGCAAAGTTGCATAATTATTTTCAAGTTAAAAATACTTAGCGTATGAAAATTAGCGACAGTTTGGATTATAACGTAAAAGCAGTAAACGCCATTTTGGGCAGCGACGACGTCGTTGTTTTTAAATTTTTAATAGGCGATTTAAACGCCGTTGCCGTCTACGTCGATTCAATTACGGACAAGGAAACTATGGGTATTGAATTGATTGCCCCTTTAAGGCGGGCAAATCCCGATTATTCGGTAAAAAAGCTATCGAAATCGGTCAATCTTGCCAGTATAGAAATTAAACACACGGTAAACGACTGCGTAACCGACGTTTTGTCGGGAAAAACTGTTATTTTCTTTGACGGAAAAGCCTCCGCAATATCTGCAGACCTTAAAAAATTTGAGGTCAGGGCTATATCCGAGCCTCCGACCGGTCTATCCATAAAGGGTCCGCGAAACGGCTTTAACGAGAGTATAAAGTCAAACCTAAGCTTAATACGCAGATATATAAAATCGCCGAGCTTAAAGGTTGAAAATTTTCAAAAGGGTCGATACACAAACACGGATATTTCCTTAATTTATATCGACGGAATCGTAAAAAAAAGCTTAGTAGACAAAATAAGGAAAAAGCTTGAAAAAATAGATATTGACGGAATACCCGACAGCTCGTACGTTGCCAAAATACTCAACGAAAGAAAAACCTCTCTCTTTAAGCAAACGGGCTCAACCGAGCGCCCCGACGTGCTTATGGAAAGGCTTTTGGAGGGCAGAGTCGCAGTACTTGTCGACGGCTCGCCCTTTGCAATTACCCTTCCTTATATGATGCTTGAGGACCTTCAGGCTTCCGAGGACTATTACATCTCTAAATACAGGGCAAATTTAGTCAGGGCGCTAAGAGTTATAGCAATACTTTTTTCTATATTTTTGCCCGGAATCTTCGTTGCCGTTCAGCTGTTCCATTTACAGCTTATACCTTTGAATTTTTTGCTGACCATTGTAAACAGCATAAAGGAGATACCTCTGTCTCCAAGCGTTGAAATGTTTTTCGTTTTAATGATTTTTGAAATCCTGAACGAAACGAGCGTAAGAATGCCCAAATACGTGGGTATGGCGTTGGCCGTAGTCGGCGCGTTGGTGCTCGGTGAAACGGCGGTAAACGCAGGTATAGTTTCAACGCCAACCATACTTATAATGGCAATTTCGGGAATAAGCATTTACGCAATACCCGAGCTCGTGGAGACAACCTCCGTTTTAAGACTGCTGTGCTTAATAGCTATGGGCTCGATGGGCGCGTACGGAATGGTTCTTTTTATAGCCTTTATCCTATGCTATCTTTGCTCAATGGACAACTACGGCGTGCCCTATACCGCCCCATACGCACCCTTTATAGCAAACGACCTGCAGGACGGAGTGTTTATGGATGACGTTATAGGTATGACGCACCGCCCCGAGGCTCTCGGCTCAAAAAATAAAAGGAGGCAAAAATTTTCAAAATGACGGCGAATAAATTGAAATTAAGACAAATATGCCTGTTTACCGTAGTATTTTTTCTATCTACCAAAATTATTATATTACCGTCAGTCGTCGCAAGCTTTTCTCAAGAAAATCTGTGGATTTCCGCTCTTATAAACCTTACTATTGACGGACTTATGCTCTTTTTTATACTAAAAATAAGCGATAAGTTTAAGGGGCTGACCTTTTTTCAGATATTAAAGGAAAACTTAGGCGACGTTCCGACGAAAATAATCTTGTTTTTGTATTTTATATTTTTTCTGCTAAAGGCTTACTCCCCTATTATGGAGCAAAAAAGCTACGTGGAAATTGCCTTATACGAAACGACTCACGTCGTCTTCATTTTTTCACCCATCTTTTTAATAAGCGCTTTTTTCTCTTATAAGGGACTTAAAACCGTGGGGCGGCTTTCAGACTTTTTGATATGGCTTTTGGCATTTTCATTTATTATACTGATATCCTTGTCTATCCCCGTATCTAACCCTTCAAACCTTTTACCCATAGTCGGCGTTCCGTTTAAAAACGTAGCAAAGGGCAGCTTTTTCAGCTTGCCATGGTATTTTGACAGCACTTATTTTCTGTTTTTAATAGGCTGCTATAAAAAGGAAAGGCTTTCGAAAACTAAAATTATGCTCTCGTTTTTTGCTTGCGCGCTTGCGGTTTTAATCTTTTTTGCGGTGCTGTATTGCGAATTCGGACCGCTTACCGAAAGACAGTATTTTGCTCCTATAAAAATGGGAAAATACTTTTTATCGGTTTCAAATTCGGGCAGAATCGACTACGTTGCAGGCTTAGCATTAGCCGTAGTTTGCGTTTTTTCTATTACCCTGCCTCTCGTTTTTGCTTCGCTCTGTCTATCTCACGTATTTACCTTTAAGCATAAAATCATACCTTGCTTGATTACCAACGGAATTATGACGGTGCTTTTTTTCACAACTCAAAACTTTTATTTTGAAGCCTTTAAGATATTACAGTATTACGGCGTGTATTTTTTGATTTTTGCCTCGTATATTCTACCGTTTATAATGATATTTTTCAAATCCGGGAGGCAACGGCAATGAAATTTTTACGCTCTAAATTCTTACTTCTTGCTTCAGCCTTCATTTTCATTTTATTTATGACCAACGATTTCGGCTTGGTAAACATTGAAAGGTCTGCAATAATTATGGCGCTTGCAATAGATTATTACCCCGAAAAAAACGAATACGAGGTAGTCGCTCAAATTGCAATACCGCAACCTGAGCCAACGGCATCGGGAGAAAACAGCGACTCTCTTATAACCGAAAAAGGAAAAACGATAGCCTCTGCCATAGATAAAATAGGTGTAACCACGGGCTGGTATCCTATGCTGTCATTTTGCAACCTAATCCTTTTAGGTGATTCCTTCATGCAAATGAACGTAATCGAATCTATAAACTATTTTATAAGAACGGATAAAATTCAGGACTCCGCCTACATTGCAATGTGCGACGGAAAAGCAAAGGACTTTTTATCCTCGACGACGCCTTTAGACTCAATTTCCTCTTTTACCATACAAAACATTTTGGGGAAAGACGTCGCCAAGCTCGACAGAATTGCAAATATCAGCATAAAAAATTTCGTGCAGGGCTATTATTCAAAATCAAAAAGCGGATATATGCCCTTACTAAAAAAGATTGAGGTCGAAGGCTCGTCAGGCGGCGAATCAAAAGGTCAAGAAGGCGGGTCAGGCGGCGAAGCGTCAAAGGAAAGTAAAAAGAAATATATATTTGACGCTACCTACACGTGCGTTTTTACCGAAGGCTATCACGCCGCCACGTTGACCCCCGAAGAAACGCTTATGTTTAACATTAAACATAAAAACTCCTTAGACACCTTTTTAAGTCTTGATGAAATTGATATAAACGGGAAAAAGGCATCGGCGATGCTCGGCATAAACGAATACTCAAAAAAGTATAAATTCAAGGTTGAAAACGGAACGCCTACTTACTACGTCGATTTGATTTTCTTTTGCAAATTTGAGGATGCAAATATACTGACAAACGTTTCCGAGATGAACCCAACCGCAACTATTCCCGACGAGGTTTTAAAAACCGCGGAAAAAAAGATAACGAAAACAGTAGAAGGTCTATTTAAAAAACTAAAGGATTCAAAATGCGATTTGTTTGAGGTTGAAAACCTACTTTACCAACACTACTATTCCTATTACGAAAGGCTTTCGGGTCATACCCTTGAAAATTTAAAGCTCAAGGTTACGGTGGACTGTCAAAGCGAAAAAAGCACCAGACTTTAAGAGCAAAAAAGAGTTGACGCGTTTCTGCATCAACTCTTTTTATCCTTGTTTGTTAAATCGGGGCAACTGCTTTTAAATCCTCAAGCCACATTTCCCTTTCCATATCGCTCGGCATATGCCAATCACCCCTCGGAGAGAAGGAAATAGGAGTAACCTTAACGCCGTCAGGCACGCATGAGCGCTTAAACTGCTGCACGAAAAACCTCTTGAAGAAGTTTTCCGCCCACTTGTAAACGGCATGCTCGTCATAATCGTTTTCAAAGGCTTTTACTGCAATTTTATAAATTTTTGACGGAGAAAAGCCGTTTGCAATAAAGTGATAGAGGAAGAAATCGTGCAGCTCGTACGGTCCCACGATATCCTCTGTTTTTTGGGTTAAATCTTCACCGCTTACAGGCAACAGTTCAGGGCTTACCGGAGTATCCAATATATCAAAAAGAACTCTCGCAAGCTCTCCTCCCTCAACGCTTGCAACGTGACTTACCAACGCCCTGACGAGAGTTTTGGGTATTGACGAATTCAAGCCGTACATTGACATGTGGTCGCCGTTATAGGTCGCCCAACCAAGAGCCATTTCGGACATATCTCCCGTGCCCAGCACTATCGCGTCAAGTCCGTTTGCTATATCCATAAGCACCTGAGTGCGCTCTCTTGCCTGAGAATTTTCAAAGGTTAAATCAGCAACGCTTTCATCATGACCTATATCCTCGAAATGCTGCCTGACAGCCTTGCTTATGTCAACCTCTTTTAAGGTTACACCCAAGCACTCGGCTAAAATAACCGCGTTACTCTTCGTTCTCTCGGTAGTACCGAAACAAGGCATTGTTACTGCGATTATATCCTTTCTTGACCTGAGCATTTTATCGTACGCCCTGCATGCCGCTAAAATTGCAAGCGTACTGTCAAGCCCGCCCGAAAGCCCTATCACTACCTTTTTGCTGTAAATTTGATTTAACCTTCTTATAAGTGCGTGAGACTGAATATTAAGCGCGGTTTCCATAGCCTCTAATCTATCCTTTTCTTCAGACGGAATAAACGGATATTTATCGTAGACGCGCGTTACCGAGCCTCCGTACACGAAGGAATTGAACCTTACGGTTTTATACCCCTCGGTATGCTCTTGCTTATAGTTAAACTTCTTGCGCCTTACAAACTCAAGATATGATACGTCGACGTCGGCAATTACGGTACTGTGAGTAAAAAGCTCCGATTCGGCTAAAATCTTTCCATTTTCGGCAATTAAATTATGTCCCGAAAAAAGCAAGTCGGTTGACGATTCACCGGTGCCGGCATTTGCGTAAACGTACGCTCCGCATTCCTTATACGACTGCATAGCGACCAATTTACCTCTTCTTTCAGCTTTGCCTATAAGCTCGTTGCTTGCCGAAAGGTTTACTATAATCGTCGCGCCGTTTAAAGCGTGATGCTCCGACGGGCTATGCACGAACCATAAGTCCTCGCATATATCAACGCCTACCTTAAAATCGGGCATCAGGCTGTTTTCAAAAAGCAATTTGTTGCCGAAGGGATATTCTTTTCCGCCGATGTTTACCGTTGTATTTTCGTCTGGCGAGGGGGCAAAAAACCTCTTTTCGCAAAATTCGTCGTAGGACGGAATTCTGGTCTTTGGCACTACGCCCAAAATTTCGCCGCCGCATATAGCCACGGCGCAGTTATAAAGCCTGCCGTCCTTTTTCAACGGCGCGCCGATAAAAATCAACGTATCGTAATTTCTTGTAAAATCAGCGATTTCTACAATAGATTTTTCACATTTTCTTATAATTAAATCAAAATAGGTCAAATCACCTACGGTATAACCGCAAAGGCTAAGCTCGGGAAAAACAGCAAGCGCAACTCTCTTTGCTGAAAGCTCTGAAATTCTATCCTTTATCTCCTTTGCGTTTTTGTCAACATTACCGAGATAGAGCTTTGGAGTTACGGCAGCAACCTTTACAAAGCCGTAGCTTTCGGTTCTTTGCTTGGCTGGCTCATTCTCCTCTCCTAAGAGATAGGCTACAGATACCGAAAGCGCGTCTGCAATTTTTTTAAGAGTTTCCGTCTTTACGCTCTTCGTAGACGATGACAGCACCTTATTAAGAGTGCCGAGCGGAACTCCGCTTAAAGCGGACAGCTGATTAGACGTAAGCCTTCTGATATCCTTTAACAGTTTTATTCTTTTAGCTAAATCAGACATTTTAAACCTCTGTATGCTTTTTATTCTAATTTACCACTTTTTATAAAAAATGTAAAGCATATTTTATATTTATGTTAGCAAATTTACAGAAAAAGGATAGAAGAAGGGCTTTTGCCCAAACGTATGGTCAAAAGCCCTATCACGCATTTTTTTCAGTAAAACCCAAACTAATCAAAAGCGCTGTATTTACCCTTTCCATTGTGGAAAGGGGTAATTCGCCTATTCTTTCTTTAAGTCTTTTTTTATCTAACGTTCGTATTTGTTCAAGCAATACGACTGAATCCTTACTAAGTCCGTAATCTATAGCGCTCAGTTCGATATGCGTAGGCAATTTCGCCTTGTTTATCTGGCTTGTTACAGCCGCCGCTATTACGGTTGGACTGTATTTGTTGCCAACGTCGTTTTGCACGACGAGGACGGGTCTTACGCCACCTTGCTCACTACCGACCACGGGACTTAGGTCTGCATAATACAGTTCTCCTCGTTTTATCATAAACCAATCTCCCGCAATATATTTTGGCAAACCCCTCGTTATATATTATGTACGAACTAAACTTGAGTTTACCGCACCTATATTGTTGACCGGTTTTTAAATTTTTATAACTTAAAGTAATCTTGTAAGAAGCTCCTTTCTTACAAGCGAGCATTCGATATCGGTAATATCCCTATCACATACCGAATTTTCAAAGTCGTATAAGTACTCTACTTGCCCATTGCCGATAACTACGATTCTGTCTGCAAGCGACAGCGCCTCGTCTATATCGTGAGTAACGACGACGACGGTTTTGGGATATTTTTCCTTTAAAGTCTTTAAATTTGAATAAATTTTATTCTTCAAGCCCACGTCGAGAGAATTCGTAGGCTCGTCCATAAGCAAAAGCGGAGCGTCATACAAAAGCGCTCTGACAATTGCAACTCGCCTTGACATACCTGCAGATAAGCTTTTTGGATATTGTCCTGCGCAATCATTCATTTCAACCTCTTTCAGGGCTGATAATACGTCCTTATTTTTACAAACGAGCTTTAGATTTTTTTCAACCGTAAGATTGGGCACGAGATAATCCTTTTGAAAAAGCATTGATACGGGCTTTATACTGCCTTCAATTTGCCCTTCATAGTCGGTAACGTTTGCCAAAACGTTTAAAAGCGTAGTTTTCCCCGAACCGCTTTTCCCTAAAATCACGAGGGTTTTGTTCTCCTCTATATCAAGGTTAAAGCCTTGATAAACAACCTTGTCGCCGTAGCTTTTATTTAAATTTCTGATAGTAATCATTGCCATTTACCTACCTTTTTAGAAACAAATCTAAAAGCTGATTCTACGCATAAGCCAATTACCACGCAAGCAACGACGAGGGCTATCATAGTCGCTATTTCCAAATACACCTTAGACGTATTCAAGAGATATCCGAGCGAATCGGCGGTTTGCGATAAAACCTCAGCAGCAACCATAAGCTTTAAGTTCAAAGCTAAGCCACCGCCTATGGCAAGCAGGGTTGGCGGTAAAACCTGCGGAGCGTAAACCTTAATAAAAAGTGTCTTAGTGGGCACGTTAAAGGTCTTTAATGCGCTTACAAGGTCGTTATCAACGCTAAAAAAAGCATCTCGCATAGAATTGTAGGTCGTAGGCAAAACGACAAGCGTCGTAACTACGATAGGCGCGATTTTAGAATTAGTCCACAGCAACAGCAGTAAAACGACCGCAATAGTCGGAAGCGACCTCGTAACGCTTATAAGCGGATTTATCATAAGGTCTAAGCCCTTGCTTATTCTCGACAAAAACGCAAACGCGCTCGCTAAAATAAAGGATACGGCAAACGCAATAAGCGTGCGGGATACCGTTCCCCAAAGCGAACGGTAAAACTCTTCTTGCCCTAAAAGGGCAAAAAGAGCCTTAAACGTATCCTTTATATCCGTTAAAATAAACCGATTTCCAATTTTTTTTGCCGAAATCTGCCAAACGAGCAGAATACAGGCAAGAGGAGCTACGGTTAATATTAAATTTATAATTT
>JAZNDO010000019.1:0-23267 GCA_045588105.1 Christensenellaceae bacterium
GTAAATATTATTACTCTTATAAAAATTTATACTTTTCGATATACTTTTTCTCTTAAATGTGTTAAAATAATCTTAAAGTTTTAAGGAGGTAAGCTATGGCGGATAAAAATAACTACTATGCTACGAGAAATCGGCTGATAGAAGAGAAAATTGAATTACTTCTACTCGACCTCCCCACTTTTTGTATGGAGTTCATTTACGGTACGAGCAACAATACCTCTGCTCTGACCAGACTTAATTACGTTTATGATTTGCGTATATTTTTTGACTATTTGTCGCAAATTAAAAAGATAGATATAGACAAAATGGCAGTTTCCGTGCTTGACGAAATGACTTCTTTTGATATTGAGAGATTTTTAAATTATCTGTCAAGCTATAAATTTAACGGAAAACACCACTCTTGCGATGAAAAAGGTAAGGCTCGTAAGCTTTCGACTATTCGCGCGCTATGCAGGTATTTTTTCTCAAAGGATATGATAAAAGCGAATATTCCTGCTAAGGTTCTGACTCCAAAAATTCACGAAAAGGAAATAATCAGACTTGAGGGCGACGAGGTGGAAAAGCTTTTAAACTACGCTGAGAGCGACGACGCCTTTTCAGGTAGGAAAAATACCTATCATAACAAGTTAAAAGTAAGAGATTTTGCTATATTATCGCTGTTTTTGGGCACGGGAATCCGTATCAGCGAATTGGTTGGCTTAAACGTAGAAGACTTTGATTTTGTAAATTTAAGCTTCGTTGTGACAAGAAAGGGCGGAAACAGAACTATACTCTACTTTAACGAAGAGGTAAGGGACGCGCTTTGTGACTGGCTTGATTACAGATACGATTTAAAAAACCTTGATAAAAACGAGTCTGCAATGTTTATATCGTTGAAAAATCAGCGCATTTCGGCGCGCGCTGTTCAAGTGCTTGTTAAAGAATATACCAAGGAGGTCACCCCCTTAAAGAAAATTACACCTCACAAGCTAAGAAGTACGTTTGGCACCGACCTGTATAGGCAGACCGGCGATATATACGCCGTTGCAGACTTTTTAGGACATAAAGACGTAAACACTACGAGAAAGCACTATGCTGCAATCAGTCAAGATTCAAGAAGACAGTCTGCGGGAATCGTTCAGCTCAGGAAAGGTCAATCAACAGATAACAATCAGTAAAATTATGGATAATAACGGTAATTTTAAAACTTTTTACGAAAAGGCATATTTGCTTTTTCCAATATTTAACGGCAAGGTTTCCGAGCTTGAAGGTAGATACGACGAGCTATGCGAGCTGGTAAGAACGGCCGGCGCTGAGGTTGTCGGATACGGCTTTCAAGTCCTAAGAGAAATATCACCTGCAACCATTTTCGGCTCGGGCAAGCTTGAAGAGATGCTTGAGGAAATCAGAGAAAAAGAGGCTAACGTTATAATTTTCGACGGCGACCTCTCCCCTTCTCAAGCGCAAAATTTATGCGACTTTTTTGATGGAATCAAGTTTATTGACAGAACTGCTCTTATACTTGATATTTTTGCGCTTAACGCTAAGACAAAGGAAGGTAAGCTTCAGGTTGAGCTTGCTCAGCACGAGTATATTATATCAAGACTAAAGGGGCAAGGACGAGCCTTGTCAAGGCTTGGAGGCGGTATCGGAACGAGAGGTCCGGGTGAAACAAAGCTCGAAACCGACAGAAGATATATAAGACACAGAATTACAAGCTTAAAGGGTCAGCTTGAGGAGCTTTCTAAAAGGCGTAAGGTTACGTCGTCGAAAAGAGACAGAACTAACACTCTAACGGTTGCTCTTGCAGGCTATACTAACGCAGGCAAATCTACTCTGCTTAACGCTTTATCGGGTAGCGACGTTTTGGCGGAGGATAAGCTTTTTGCAACCTTAGACCCAACTGCAAGAAAAATAAAGATTAAAAATTTTAACGTCGTGTTAATTGATACGGTTGGGTTTATAAAGGATATTCCCACAAATCTAATTAACGCTTTCAAGTCTACGTTGGATAGCGTTAGGGATGCGGATTTGATTTTAAACGTATGCGACGCGAGAGGCGATTGGGAAAAGCAAAATGAAGTAACGGAGAGTATTTTGAGAGATTTAAACGCTAATTCGCCTATCATAAAAGTTTTCAATAAATGCGAAGATATCGGCGATTTTACAAATTATCCTGCAAATGCCGTGTTTATTTCCGCAAAAAACAAAATCGGGCTTGAAAAGTTGGAGGACGCAATTTGCAAGGTGTTTGAGGACCGCTTTATTAACTGTACCTTAAGCCTTGATTTTTCGGAGGTTAACGAGTTTTACAAGATTAAAGACTTTTTAGAAAGCTACGATATCGTATACGAGGAAGACAAGGTGAAAATAGATATTTGTATAAAGAAAATTTATCTTTCTAAAATTTCGGCTTTAACAAAAGAAAACAAATAAGGTGGTAAGATTGAAATTAAAATATCAATCCTCGAAAAATACTTATACGAGCGATATAAAGGCCGGGCGACTGAGCAAGGGCTTTTTATGAAGTTAGTAGAAGAAATTGGAGAGGTTGCAGAAATAATTAATATGAAAAATGGCGTTAAATCGCCGGACGGTTCTGATTTAAACAAAAAACTTGGCGAAGAGTTGTCTGATATGATACACTATATCGTTGCTATTGCCGCAATAAATAAAATGGATATTGCAAAGGCAATGATAGATAAGGATAAGGCTGCATAAAAAAAATATAACCACTGCAATAATTTAGAAAAGTACATTACAAATGAAGTAAAATAGATAAAAGCCCTACGCTTAAACGTAGGGCTTTTATCTATTACCATCTATTTCCAATATCTTTTATATAGTCAAAGTAGGTTTTTTGTTCAACGTCCTCTAAGGATATTACGTCAACTGTTTTATATTCGACGTTGTTTTTGAATATTTTGAGCTTGCCGATAACGTCGCCCTTCTTAACCGGGGCGCATACCTTTGACGGGCTAAAATCTATCGTTACGTTTTCTTTAGCGTTTCTCTGTGAGAATATAAACACGTCCTCCTTAGGCGCTACGCTGATATTGTCTTTTTTAGATTTTTCAACTTTGACTTCAACGTCTAAAGGCTTAGAGCTGTCAACTACCATTTTGTTAGAAAAATTGTCAAAGCCGTAATCAAACATGTCTGATACGTCAGCGAATCTTAGCTTGCTATCTTGAGAATTTATAACCACAGATATAAGTCTAAGGCCTCCTCTTTTGGCTGTCGCTGCTAAGCAAAAGCCGGACTCCTGGGTAAAGCCTGTTTTGCCACCGTCGCAGCCCTCGTAGAATTTTACGAGCTTGTTGGTGTTGGTAAGTCCGGTCACTCTACCCTCGCTATGCGTAATTTCGTCCATCCAGATATTTGAATAGCTGAAATATTCCTGATGGCGTATAAGCTTAGAGAGCATAATCGCAACGTCGTACGCCGAGGAGTACTGGGTTGGCTTAGGAAGCCCCGTGCAGTTTGAAAACAGCGTGTCCTTGAGTCCCCACTCTCTGCATTTGTCGTTCATCGCCTGCACGCAATTTGCTTCGCTTCCGTAAAGTCTTTCTGCCATTGCAACCGAAGCGTCGTTTGCCGATGCGATAACTATACTCTTAATCAAATCGCACGCCTTATAGTCAACGTTTGCCTCTAAAAAGACCTGCGAGCCACCCATTGCGCTTGCGGTTTTACTTACCGATATATTTTCCTCTAAAGATAATTCTCCTTTATCAATACCTTCGAAGCATAGGTTTAACAGCATAATTTTAGTCATGCTTGCAATGGGCAATCTTTTGTTTTCGTTATTTGCAAATATTACCGTATTGTCGTTTGTTTCTATTAAAATTGAAGCTTTTGAATTTGCTCCCAGCGTTTGATTTGAGCTTGCGCTTGCGAGGTAGCCCTTTAACGGTGACAAGCATATCAAAAATAATAAGCATACAAAAAATAATTTTTTCATGATAACTCCTTAAAATTATTTTCTGTAAAAATTTTAATATTATTCAAAAAATCGAGTTTATAGGTCTGAATACTATAAAAATTAGGAAGACTAAATAAATTGATGCGATTAAAGTGAAGGCGAGGCTGACAAACGAAAGCTTTAATACCTGTATTAAACGTGAAGTAAAGGAGCAGGAATCTTTAACTGAGTAAAACAAAACGCTCGTAAAAATTAAGCCAAGCGTTATGCATATATGTACAGGTAAGGTCAAAATAATAAAAAATATTATACCGCTTATTCCTGACAGATTGGTAAATATAATAAGCGCGGAGGCTAAAACGACTCCCCTATAAAAAAATATTATGCAAGATAAAGGAATTGTAAACGTGGATAAACCGCACAAAATAATGGCTAACGTCAGTAATGCGCCTGTTAAAAGGCAGTTGAAAAATAAAGAGACAAAAGAGCTTTCAAAGTTAAAAATAATAAGGTAATAGCTATTTGCGTTAGTGTATAAAATAGAATTTTCGGTTACCTCGCCCATAAAAAACAGTCCGAAAATAAAACCTACGGCGTACGTTGCGGTAAAGATGATTAATTGTTTTTTATTTTGCGATATTGTGCTTAGCTTTGATTTTATAAAATTTTGCATAAAAGACCTCATAGTCAGTCTATGAGGTCTTTTGTCATATTATGTCAGTTTTTCAGCATCTCCTGAATTGAAATACCGAATCCTCTCGTTGGGTCGTTAAGAAATACGTGCGTTACGGCGCCGACAATTTTTCCGTCCTGAATTATCGGGCTGCCGCTCATCCCTTGAAGAATACCGCCGGTAACGCTTAACAGCTGCTTGTCTTTTACTTTAATAACGAAATTTTTATTCTCCCCGTTATTTTCATCTATCTTGACTATATTTATCGCGTATTCACACGGTGTTATGCCGTCTATACAGGTAAAAATTCTTGCTTTTCCCACATTTGCTTTACCAATTTCCATAAGTGGAAATTTTGTAAAATCGTATGATGAGCATGATTTTCCGTAAACGCCCGTTTTGACGTTTTTATAAATACAACCAATTTTGCTATCGTCGAGAAAAATTCCCTTCAGCTCTCCGGCTCTGCCTTTTTCGCCCTTTTCGAGTCCGATTATCGAGCATAAATACGCGTCGCCTGATTTTACGTCTAAAATATCACAGTTTTCATTGACAATGGGATGCCCCAATGCTGAAAATTCGCCGTTGCTTTTAAAGTAAGTTACAGTGCCGATTCCGTTTAAATCTTCTCTCAAATATAAGCCAAGCTTGTATTTTCCGTCTTTATCTAATTTTGGAGTTAAAATTTTTGTGATAACCTCACCCTTTCTTACAACTGTAATTTCCAACGGCTCGCCCTTTGAGTCTTTTAAAATTTTTGCAATTGAGCTTGCGCCTGAAATCTCGACATTTCCAATTTTGGTAATTAAATCACCAATTCTTATATCTGCATCCTTTGAGGGTGAAAATTTACCCTCTGTCGTTACCGTTTCGCTAAGCCCTATAACCTCTGCTCCGCTTGTCTTTACGGTAAACCCTGCGGGGATACCCGCAATATATAAACTTTGTCCTCCTAACGCCTTATAAGGCGTTATACAAACGGCTGAAAAAACAAAAAATAAGCAAAATAAAATAAGTAATTTTCTTTTAAAGCCCATCTTGCCTCCTATATACGGTTTAAGTATGAGTTAAAAGAAGCTATTTATTCGCATTAAGACAAAATAAAAAGCAATACCGCTGTTGGTACTGCTCAATATTTTATTTGGATTTATATGCCTTAGCGGCATTTATCATTTCTTTGGCGTGTAATCTTGCAGGCTCACTGTCAACTGCTCCGCCTATAATTCTTACAATTTCGTCAACCTTTCTATCTTCGGACAGCTTATTGATTTGAGTGTGAGTTTTTTGACTGTCCGCGTATTTTTCAATTGCAAATGAAACATCTGAAAAAGCGCAGATTTGAGGTAAGTGAGATATTGCGATTACTTGAACGTTTTTTGAAATATCCGCAAACTTTTCTGCTACCGTTTCAGCGGTTTTGCCGCTGATACCAACGTCGATTTCGTCAAATATGTAGGTTGATATATCTTGATATTCGCAAATGATTGCCTTAAGCGCAAGCATAAACCTGCTCATTTCGCCTCCGCTAATTATTTTTGAAAGAGGCTTTACCGGCTCGCCTAAGTTTGCAGAAAAGACAAATTCAATTTCGTCATTTCCGTTTTCGCCGTAATAATTATCGTTTAACTTAGAGGAATCGTTGAAAAGCACGTCAAAGGTAGCGTTTTTCATGCCAAGCTCCTTTAAATGCTTTACGACACGCTGCGAAAGAGTTTGCGCCGCTTCCTTTCTCACCTTGGAAATTTCATTATAGCATGAATAAAGCTCTTTTAGTTGCTTCTGCTTTTGATTTGTAAGTCTATCGTATTCGGCGTCAAAATTGATAAGATTCTCATATTCTTGCTTTGCATTTTGCAAAAATTCAAATATTTCGCTTAATGATGAACCGTATTTTTTCTTTAAGCTTTTAATTTTATCAAGTCTGTCTTCAATTTGGTCAGCCTCGCCCTCTGAAAAATCAATTTCTGACAAGTAATCGTCTGCAAGGTATCCAACGTCGGTAAGCTCTGAGCTGACGCTGTTTAATCGGGAAAACAATTCCTCGTATTTTTCGTCTATGGTTGAAATTTGACCCAAAGAGCGAATTGCTTGGCTCAAAATATCCGAAATGCAGCCGTCGCCCTGTATTGCAGATTTAACGGTCGAAAGAGATTGAGCGATTTTTTCTGCGCTTTGAATTTTTTTCTTTCTTGTAAGCAAATCCTCCTCTTCACCCTCTATTGGGTTTACCGATTCGATTTCCTCTATCTGAAATTTCAAAATATCAGCTCTGATTGCTCTTTCCTGCTCGGTTCCGCCAAAAGTCGAAAGCTCGTTATCCGTTTCCTTCAAATTATTGCAAATTTCTTTGCAGTTATCCTTTAATTCTTTCAGGCTTTTGTCTGAAAATTTATCTAAAACCTTTAGCTGCTCGGATTTTTTCATAAGCGAATAATGGTCGCTTTGTCCGTGCACGTCAACGAGCGCAGAGGTTACGCTTTTAAGCATTCCGAGAGTAAAGGGCTCTCCGTTTACTCTTATAACGCTTTTAGAATCTGAGGTAAATCTTCTGCTAACTATAATTTCATCCTCAAATTCAACTCCAAGCTCTTCTAAGGTTGACCTTGCCGACGTATTATCGCTTACGTCAAATACTGCTGATGCCATGCATTCGGCTTCGCCGTATCTAATCATTGACTTGTCTGCCTTTGCGCCCAAAACGAAGTTGATAGAATCTACGATAACCGATTTGCCCGAGCCTGTTTCGCCAGATAAAACGTTCAAGCCTTTTTCAAAATCTATGATAGCCGACTCAATGAGCGCTATGTTTTTTAGCTTTAAACTCTTAATCATATTATAATAATTTATTTAATGCGTTTTTAACGAATAATGCGTCTTCATTGGTTTTTGTAACGACAATTACTGTATCGTCACCTGCAACGCTTCCTACGATACTTTCAATCTTAAGGTCGTCAATTATTGCGCCTGCGGAATTTCCGTTACCGCCGTAGGTCTTAACGACGACGATATTTTGCGCAACGTCAATCTTCGTAACGCAATGCTTAAAAAGGCTTAGCATCCTCGTTTTTTCGCTGTTACCCTCGCTTTGGGGTAAGGCGTATTTACGCTTTTTGTGAGTTCCTGAAATTTTAATAAGCCCCATTTCTTGTACGTCGCGAGAAACCGTTGCCTGAGTTACGTTAAGATCAAGGGCGTTGAGCTCGTTTACAAGCTCCTCTTGCGTGTCGATTTCTTTTGTTGAAATCAATTCAATTATTTTGTTTTGTCTGTCGTTTTTGTTCATTATTTGCCTAATTTTTTAATAAGTCTATTAAAAAAGTCCTCGCCGCAATCTACAATTTTTAAGGTTTTGGAATGCTTTTTAACCGTTATTATATCTCCTGCCTTTAATCTTTTCACTCCTCTGCCGTCAACGCTTAATACGCTGCTGCAGGAGTTTTTCATAACCGTTACTGAAGCTTGCTTATCATCTCTGAATACGATAGGTCTCGTATAGAGAGAATGCGAGCAGATAGGCGTTGCAATAAAAGATTTTAAATCGGGAGTCAAGACTACTCCGCCTGCAGATAATGAATAAGCTGTCGAGCCTGTCGGCGTAGAAATTATGATGCCGTCGGAGCTTAATTTATATACGGAATTGCCGTCTATTGCAAAGTCAAGCTTAGATACTACCGTATAATCGGCAGTAATCTTTTCTCTTTCGATAACGGCGTCGTTAAGGGCAAAAAACTCCTCGCTGTCAGAGGTGATTATGCTTAAAGCAGTTTTTTCTGTTAAGGTAAAATCTCCTGATTTGATAATTTGTACGGCTTTTTCCAAGTCCTTTTCTTCAAAGCTACTCAAAAATCCCACGGTGCCAACGTTGATTGCTAAAATGGGAATTCCGTTTTCCGTTGCGTATTGCGCGTTTGCCAAAATAGTGCCGTCACCGCCCAATACCGAAATTAAATCGGGTTTAGTGCCGTCCGCTTTGTTCAAGTCAAAATATTCAATTTCAGCACCCTGTAAAAGCTCTTTGAATTTCGCTACGAAATTATCGTAGTCCTTATCCGTTTTTTTAGGGTTATAGCAAATTCCTATTTTCATAACAGCTACACTCAAAAATTAAATTATATTTTCTATTGATAAAAAATTGATAGATTTAGAACTGTTTTTGCAAAGCATCAACAGATACTCTCTGTTTTTATCGGGTTTTATGGGCGCGTTTGTCAAGCCGTATATTGAAAATCCTACGGTTGAAGCAAAATCAAAGATTTTCTTTACGCACTCGCACCTTGCTTTTTTATCAGTAACGATGCCGTTTTTGTTAAGCTGCTTTTTACCGCATTCAAATTGAGGCTTAATGAGCACGACGGCAATACCGCCGTCCTTTAAAACCGAATAAATCTGAGCCAAAACGTAGGTCAGGGAAATAAAGCTGACGTCGCATACGACTCCGTCTACGAATTCACCCAAGGCGTCAACCGTCAAATTTCTTGCGTTAAAATTGTCGATAACAACGACCCTACCGTCGCTTTGAAGCTCTGCCGAAAGCAAGCTTTCACCTACGTCAATTGCGAAGACCTTTTTAGCCCCTCGCTTTAACAGACAGTCGGTAAAACCGCCCGTGCTTGCGCCTACGTCTGCAAAGGTAAGCCCTTCAGCCGAGAATTTAAAATCCTCGAAGGCTCTTTCAAGCTTGTATCCACCGTTGGAAACGAAAACCTGAGTCGTTTCGACGATTTCAATTTTGTCGTTGTCCGAAACCTCAAAAGAGGGCTTTTTTACTGCTTTGCCGTTTACCAAAACGTCCCCTCTTGCTATTGCTTCAGAGGCTTTCGTGCGCGACGGATATATTGAGTTTTGATATAAATAACTGTCAATTCTCATTAATTCTGTTTGTAATGCTATTTATATAACGTTGCAAAAATCCTGTTGAGTCAAGAGATTTTGCAAGTTTTTCCGCTTGGCTTGCATAGCTTGCGATAGCTTTCATCGTTCCTTCTAAGCCGTATACCCTTATAGACGTCAGCTTGTTGGACCTTTCGTCCTTGCCTATAGATTTGCCAAGCTTTTCTTCGCTGCTTAATACGTCTAAAACGTCGTCGGTAAACTGAAAAAGCAATCCGCTTAGGTAGCCGAATTTTATAGCCGACTCAATTTTGCCACTATCAAACAAAATCGAAGGGATTAATATCGGCGCAGTTAAAAGCTTGCACGTTTTTAAGTCGTGAATCTTTAAAAGTGTTTCTTCGCTTATTTGTGAGTTTTCGTTTTCTATATCGGTTTGTTGACCCGACAGCATTCCCCTATAGCCCGAAAGCTCGGCAAGCGATTTTAAAGCCTGTATATGCTTGCCGTTTTTGCAATGCTCAAGAGCGTGCTCGAACGCAAAATTCAAGAGCGCGTCGCCTGCAAGTATCGCGGTAGATTCATTAAATCTTACGTGGCAGGTAGGCTTACCCCTTCTTAATACGTCGCCGTCCAAGGCAGGCAAATCGTCGTGAATCAACGAATAGGTATGAATACACTCAAGAGCTAATGTAAAGGGTAAAACCTCGTTTAAATCTCCGTTTAAGGAGTCGGTATATGCGAGCATCAATACGGGACGAATTCTCTTACCGCCCGCAAAAAAGCTATATTTCATTGCATTAGCGAGCTCGTTTTCGCTCTCTACCGAGGAAAAAACCTTTTCGCTGTATTCATTGAAAAGGCTGAGATATTTGTTATATACCGAATTATACTCTGTTATTTTCATTATTTATACCTGCGAGGTAGGTGTTATATAAAAGCATAGTGATTGTCATAGGGCCAACGCCGCCGGGAACGGGGGTTATATAGCTTGCCTTACGGCTTACACCCTCAAAATCAACGTCGCCGTATATTTTACCGTCCACTCTGTTTATGCCTGCGTCTAAAACGACCGCACCGTCTTTGACCATATCCTCGGTAATTAAATGCTTTTTACCGACTGCGCAAACCAAAATGTCTGCGTTTTTTGTAAAATCGGCAAGATTTGGCGTTCTGCTGTGGCATACGGTAACCGTACAGTCCTTGCTTAAAAGCATAAGCGACATTGGCTTGCCGACTATATTGCTTCTGCCTACGACAACTGCGTACTTGCCTGCTAATGGAATATCGTAATACTCCAAAAGCTTAATCATGCCAAACGGAGTGCATGAAAAGAGAGCGTCGTTTTTAAAAAGAGTCAGCTTGCCGACGTTTCCGTCAGAAAAGCCGTCCACGTCCTTTTCCGGTGGGATAAGCTTTAAGGCTGCTTGGCTGTCTAAATGCTTGGGAAGAGGCAGCTGAACCAAAATGCCTGTAACGGAGTCGTCCTTTACTCTGTCAGTTATAGCCCTTTCAAGCTCCTCCTGAGTGGTCTCTCCGCTCATTTTTACAGTCTCTGATATAATACCGACCTCTTGACATCCCTTTGCCTTGTTATTTACGTATATTTCCGAAGCAGGGTCGTTGCCAACGATAATTACGGATAATTTAAACTGTACTCCCCTTTGGTTTGCAAGGGTGATTTTTTCTTTTAATTCTTCCCTTATAGTTTTAGAAACGAGTTTTCCGTCAATTATTTGCATGATTATACCTCAAGACTTTTTTTAAGTGAAGCAAGTATACCGTTTACGAAATTCAAGCTTTCTTCAGTCGAATACTTTCTTACTAACGAAAGCGCCTCGTCTATAGATACGACGCTTGGAATATCGTCAAAATATTTCAGCTCGCAAACGGCAATAATAAGCGCGCATTTATCAGTTGAATATATACGCTCAAACTTATAGCCCTTAGAAAAATTTGAAATTATATCGTTAATTTCTTGCTTGTTATCTCTTATTTTGCAAAGTAATTGCTTAGCAAAGGCTACGTCTTCGCCGTTTAAGCTTTGCTCGCTAAAAATTAAGTTGTCAAACTCAGCGCTCGTTTCACCCGAAAAAAGCTCTGCAAAAAGAATTTTATATACAGCCTCTCTTGAATCTCTTCTCATGTTTACCTCATAAAAAAACAAAACGCAATAGTCCGCATATTTGCGGACTATTGCAGTAAATCAGCATCAGTCGTTTATAGTATTTTCCTCCGGGAATTTTACACCGTTTACTTTAATGTCAATATTACCGATTTTGTACTTTGACATAGACTCAACGCTGTGTTTTATGCTTCCCTGAATATTATAAGCCACGTCCGGAATGCTATATCCGTAATAAACGTCTACGCTTACTACTACGTTTATAGCTCCGCTTGGCGAAACTTCAACTTTTATGTTGTCGCTATTAGTTTTTGAACCCTTCTTTTTATTTTGGATTGCAACGCCCTCTACGTCCTCGACCGCAAGACGTACGATGCCCTTAACTATACCGACGTTATATACGATTTTGCCTTTTGATTCGTCTGACTCAACTTTGAACAAAGGAAGCATTATTAACACCTCAATATTATTTTATAATTATAGTATAACACATAATATTGAATTTGAAAAGTGTTTTTACGAAATTGCTTGGATATAAACGTTATCCGGCGTCGCATTTACCTCATTTGAGCATAAAGTATATATAAGTATCGCGTCGTCTTGGTCAAATTCTGCGTCTTTTACTATAATGCTGACGTTGTCCGAGGTCATACCAATCGTAACTGCAACCTCTTCGTAGCCCTTTGCCTTGATAAGATTTTCTAAGAGGTTTTCCTGCTCCATAATGGTAGTAAGCTTAATTTTCATTGCAAGAGCCTCGTTTTTTGCTTCAGAGCCATCTGTTGAGGATGCGATTATTTCATCAATTTGAGCAAGCTGCTGATTTCTTGATGAGTTTCTCGTTGTTTTCACTTCGGTAAAATAGCTTGCAGTTGGGGTTGCATTACCGTCGCCCGAGGTTACCGAAGACGAAAGAACGAAGTTTAAAACGGCCGTAGTTACGAGCAATGCAATTAAGCATGATAAAATAAATACTTTTTTCTTTTTTGACATAGTTTAAAGTCTCCTTAAATTATTTATTGAGTAAGTATCCGCACTTTATCGCAAGGTAGGTCGAGCATTGTCGTAACTACGTCTAAAACGGACATTCTTACGGTCATGGCGTCCGAGCAGTTGCAAATTATAACGACACCTGCAATTTCGGGATAAATTTCTCCTAAAACTATTGGCTTTCCGCTTATTAAAACGGGGGTTGAGGTTTTTGTAGTCTTCCCGTTTTCTTCAACTTCCTTAGTGTCTTCTGCAATTACCGTTCGTATACCCTCGCTAACGGTTACCGTAACCGTCGCGTTTTTTACGCCGTCGATTTTTTCAATGCTTTTTTTAAGCTTTGATTCTGTTTGAGCAACGTATTTTTGTGTGTCCGTAGTCGCCTCGTCATCCTTGTCAAAGCTGAAAAACAATACTGTTACGATTAAAACGAAAGCAAGCAACGCAATAAAATATTCGGTTTTGAATTTTAACTTACTTTTAATGGCTTTAAGCATAGATTTCCACCTTTTCTGCTTCAACCCCTAAAGCTTCGGCAACGTATTTCGCTATTACGTTATTATTTATATGCGAGTTTTCCTCGGGGATAACCAGATTGCTCAAAAATATTTTAATTTTAATAATTTCCATATTGCTTATTTCGACAATAACCTCTTCTGCAACCAAATCGTTATCTAAAAGCTTGCTTTTAAACTGATTTGCGTAAAGCTTTTCTGCTTTACCGTCAAAATATTCGTTTATAAACGAGGTGTCAACGGTAAATTTCTCTTGCGATTCTGCCTTAAAAACAAATTCAGACTGAGATTCGTTAAACGTTTTAAGCGGAGAAATAATTACAACTAACATTGCTAAGCTGAATACCGTGTTAATGACGGTCTTCAGTCTGCCCTGCGGTAATATTAATTCGGATATTGCTACCGAAACTGCCGTCATTATTACTGAGATTAGGTATTCCTTCATATTAAAACATCATCTGAGAGGAGCATATCGCCATTATAATTATCACGACGTACATAAGAGAGACGATTATAACAGACGCAATTGCAAAGTTTATGACAGAGCTTACTTGGTTTATAAATGCGGTAACTCTGCCGTCGCTGAGGGGCTCCAATACTGCGTTTACAAGCTTTAGAGCGAGTGAAACGCACGCAATTTCTATAATTGGCTGAACGGTCGCGCCGAAAATGAGTATTATTGACAGCCCTCCCAAGGCGTTTTTTACAAGTAATCCCGAGGCTAAAATTAAGTCGAAGCCGTCCCTCAATATTCCTCCGACTATCGGAACAGAGCTGTTGATGGTGTATTTTAACGCCCTTATGGAGATTCCGTCGTGTATACCCGAGTTTAAACCTCTGACAGTCAAAAATAAAGAAAATACCGTTGCAACCAAGCCTATCATCCATTTTAAAAAGGAGGAGGAAAACTGTAAAAGTCCGTTTAGCTTTACGCTTTTGCATACGTTTGAAATCACGCTTATTGCAAGCATACCGAGAATTATCGGGAAAACGATTTTATTTATCAAAATTACAACGAAATCTGTAATAAACAGCATTGCCGGATTATATACCGCGACGGAGGACGTATTGCCCGTTACCGTCATCAAGGCGAGCATTATCGGAAATACCGATTGAACTGCCTTGCCTACCCTTTCTATCGTTTCCTTTGATTGAGAAATTAATGAATACGCAATAGTAATTACTATACATACCGTCAGCGAAAAACAGGCAAAATGGGCGATTTCGTAAACGCTGCTTCCTAATTTGTCAGGCTTTACCGAGTTGATAACCGCGCATAGCAGCAATAAAGCAAAAAGAGTAATGAAGGTTGGAAGCTTTGATTTTATGCCGCTTAGTAATAGGTCAAGCAAATAATCGGATACGGAGAAGAAATCTATATCGGTTTCACCCTTCAACATTTTTATAAGCCTGCTTTTTATTCCCTCATCCTTTGAAATTTCCTCAGGTAATTCATTTAGGTATTCCTCCAGCTTGGACAGGTCGAGATTGTCAATCAAATTTTCCACCTCGCTCTCTAAGTTGACGGATTCGTCTTTTTTTTCGGCGCGCGCAACCGTTACGTTAGTTGCCGAAATGAATATTAATGCAAGGGCTAAGAGTAAAAGAAATTTTCTCATAATAGACTCAAAACTGTTGAAATTAGATTTTCTATAATCGGAGCCGACATTGTCAATATCAAAATTTTACCTGCAAAAACCACCTTGTCGGATATGTTTTTTAAGCCGAAATCCTCTATAGAGCTTGCGCTGAATTCAACCAAATATGAAACTGCGATAATTTTGATTACTATTTTAAAAATTGATTCGTCGACTGAGGAGTTTAACGACAGGCTTTGAAATATTGTGATAAAATCAGATATATAGCTTACCGTCATTGACAAAAGTATTATACCTGCGCAGACGGAAGCCGGCATTGCCAAATCTGAATTTATGCCCTTTAAATATACGGTAATAAAGGCGCATATAAGGCCTATCGCTACGATTTTATATATTTCCATTTAAAACAAATTGAAAATTGATTTTATTGACTCAAACAGATTTGCAACCATATCTATAACGACCGTTAAAACGATAATAAGCCCTGCTAAGCTTACCAGCGTTGCAATGTCCTCTCTGTCAGATTTTTTAAGCACTTGACAAATAACAGTTATCAAAATACCGATAGCGGCAATTTTAAAAATGATTTCTACGTTCATAAGATTATAATAAATACGACCATCCCGACCGAAAAGCCTAGCCTTTGACCCAAATTTGAAAATTTACTGCTTTTATCTGCAATTTTTAAAACTTTGTCATTAATTAAATTTTCTTGAATAACGATGTTTTCCATTTCTGCCTGCAGATTGTTCTCTCCCAAGGAATTAAAATAATTGCTCAAAAACGCTCTGTCGTCACCGTCTGCCCAATAAGGGAAATAAAGCTCGGAAGCGTCGTTTTCAAGTGTTACGTTAAGCTTTAGGCTTGTGAGTGTTGCTGAAAAATCCTCATTATCGCACTTAAAGCGTAAAAGCTCAAGCAAATCCTCCTTTTTATGTAATAAATTTTGCTTAAGGTGTAAATTAAACCTACTCAGGCACTCGTAATATTTCAGCCTGTATAAATGCTTTACGGTAAGCCTTTTACCTAATACCGTGCTGACGCCGACTAAAGCAATGCCTATAATAAACTTAACCAATCTTGCTCCTTGTAAATCTTTTCTATTTTAAACTTGTTTAAAAGCACGATGTCTTCAAACGTATTATTTGCAATAATTGCATATAACTCCTGCTTTTTTAAAAGGTTTTTCAAATTGCTGGCATGCGCGGAGGCAACTACCTTTACCCCTGAATTGCGAGCAAACTCAACGCTACGAGAGTCCTCTGAAGTCATCAGCTCGTCGCATATTATTACGTCGGGGTTAT
The DNA here is from genome assembly GCA_045588105.1 of Christensenellaceae bacterium. Taxonomy (GTDB): domain Bacteria; phylum Bacillota; class Clostridia; order Christensenellales; family Borkfalkiaceae; genus UBA10281. The sequence goes on from JAZNDO010000019.1 coordinate 15,940, forward strand.
ACGCTCTTACTCCGTTATAAAAGCCAAACCTTTTGTTTGAAAATCTTAAGACGTCTGAATTTTCTCCCAAATTGAATTTGCCACTAAGGCTTAGCTCGTCCCTTTCGTCTATGAATAAAACGTTTTGCTTGAATTTATCCGAATAATATCTTCCCAAATCTCTTATAAAGGTTGTTTTTCCGTGAAAGGGAGGAGATATAACCAAACAGCTTTTAGGTGCGCCGAGGCTTTTTGCATACTCCTCGCAGCATCCGTAAACGCAGTGGGGAAACCGTATTGTAAGCGAGGAAAAATTTTTGATTGAGGCTATTGAGCCTCCGCTGTATATCGTTTCGCCGCAAATTCCTACCCTTTCGCCGCTGCGCGAGGTAATAAATCCGTATTTTAGACTGTCCTCAACGCTGAATAATGAATGGTTGCATAGCCTCATTACCGTTTGCTCCAATTCTTTTTTGGTTACTGTAAAATTCAGTTTTTTCGTAAGCACTTCTATACCGTTGCTGCCCTTTACCGTTACAGGCTTGTCTACCCTCAGTCTTACTTCATAAGGAGAACAAAAGCACCTTAAAACCTCATTTTTTAGTTGGTTGGATAAAAAATCAAGCATACTTGTCCTTAACAAAAGTTTTCTTTAATATATAATATTATCCTTCGGCAAAAAATAGAACAAAAAAATTGCAATGCGATTTTCGCATTGCAATTTTATAATTCGTTTTTTTATTTCCTTTATTTCTCTTCTTCGGTAAGAGTTGAAAACGTAGTACCTATAACGTCTTCAACAGGCATAGAAAAGCAAATTCCCCTACCTAACGTGTTGAGTCCTGCTGTTTCGGTTATTGATTTCATAATGGCAATTTTGTTTTTGACCTCGGTCAAAATTAAAACGACCTCTTTTTCCTGCTGAAGGGTAAGACCGAAAAGCTTTTCTACGTTATGGTCGCCCGTGCCTCTTGCATTCAAAATTGTACCGCCCTTCGCACCAACCTCTCTCGCCGCTTCCATAAGGTTTGACGCGTAATCCTTGTTGATTATAGCTACGATTAATTCAAACTTGCTCATATTTTACCTCCGGAAAGATTCATTCCACTTAAAATTTGAAGGGTTGCAGGTCCGCCTACGCTCGTTATCGGAATCGTAAAAGCTATTCCGTTGCCCTTTTTCAATATATCGAAGTCTTTTGTTAAAACGTCCTTTACCTTTAAAACGGTATCCTGCGTTACTGTTGAAAAAACTATGCTTTTTTCGCTGTGGCCAACGCCTAAAACGTTTAAAATTTCAGATTTAGCCGTACCCTCCGCCCTGAAAACGTGAGGAAAATTCACGCCTAATTGCTCAAGCTTTGCCAAAAGCTTTTCAGTTTTATTTCTATCTATTATTATCATCATTACTTTAAGAACGCTTTTTGACATGATTATTCCTCCTTTTGTAGACTGCTTCTGCGCTTCAAATATCTCGTAAGCTCTGCTCTTTTGCTGTTTAACTCTTGCTTTAAGACGTCAACCTCATGCTGAAGAGTTTTAATTCTTTCGTCTACCGTTTCTCTGTACAGATGCTTTGCTTTATCAGGGTCTGCAAAAACCTCCAAATTGATGATTTCGCCCTCGTGAGCAAGCATATCTGCAAAATATCCGCTTGCAACTCTCTTTTGACGTGAGGTTTTTATATTGTATACTAAACCGATTATTTGAATTGCAAGAAGGGGCGTCATCGCAACCAAAGCAACTACGCCAAAGGTTTGATTTATTCCGTTTGCTCCGCTGACGGTAATCGCCGCGCCGGCTGTAAACGGAAGAAGGAAGGTCGCCGTCATAGGCCCCGAAGCTACGCCGCCCGAGTCAAACGCAATACCGGTAAATATTTCGGGCACGATAAACATCATAGCAAGCGCTAAGGCGTAACCGGGAACAATAATCCATAACAGATTTATTTCGGTTATAACTCTTATCATTGCAAGTCCAACGGCAAGCGCCATAGAAATTGCAAGGGTAAAAAGCATTGTTTTAGAGCGAATAACGCCCTCCGTAACGTCCTCTACCTGATTTGCGAGAACGTGAACTGCAGGCTCTGCAAAAACTATAAATAGACCTACAATCATACCGATAGGTATAATAAGCCATTTGTTTGTAAGGGCTAAGGCGTTACCTATATACGCGCCTGTTGACATAAAGCCTACGTTTACGCCCGTAAAGAAAAGCGATAAGCCGAATATTGAATACACCAAACCGACTAAAATTTTAATCAGCGTTATCGAATTGAGCTTTAAGGATAAAAGCTGGAAGGCTATAAAAAAGCAAATTATAGGCGCTAACGACTTTAATACGCTTAAAAGCTCGTGAGGTATTTTTGATAAATAATGAGAAACGACTTCGCCAAACGATGTAAAATCATGAATATCGTAATTGCTGCCGACAGGCTCGGTTCCGTTTATAAGACCTATGAATAAAACCATCAAAATCGGGCCTACCGAGCAAATACCTATCGTGCCGAATTCGCTGTCCTCTTGACCGTTACCCGCTAAAACGCCGGTTACACCCGAGCTTAAAGCTATTATAAACGGAACTGTAATAGGTCCGGTGGTTACGCCGCCCGAGTCAAATGAAAGAGGAATAATGCCTCCGTTTATAAAACACGCAATTAATACTATTGAAAATAACGCGCCGTATAATACTAAGAGCAAGTATTTTAGCTTTATTCTGAAGATGATACGCAGTATTGCAACAAGCATAAATACGCCTATGCCGAGAGCGATTATCAGCGTTAATCCGATGATGCCTGCCTGGTCCTCTAAAACGGCAAGGTCGGGTTCTGCGATTGTGATTATTACGCCGAGAATAAAGCTCATAAGCAGGATGTACCAAATCTTGCGGCTTTTTGTTACCTTCGAGCCGATATGCTCGCCTATTGGAGTCATTGCCGTATCTACGCCAAGCGTATAAAAGCACATACCTAAGATCAAAAATACCGAGCCCGTTATAAATGAAAGCAGCGAGCTGGTATCCATTGGATTGGTCAAGAAGTTGATTACGACCACAATCAAGGATATGGGGAGAACGGAAATTATCGATTCTTTAAGCTTTTTAATAAATATTCCGTTCAATTTAAATATGCCTCCAATCTATATATCGGTTTTCCTTGTGAAGAAAACAGCTTTTCGTATTCTGTTTCAACGTTGCCTTCAAAGGCGGAATTGTGTAAATCAAGCGAAACGTTTTTAATCTTAAAGCCGTTTTCGCTGAGAGATTGTATTGAAAATTCAAAAAAGCCCGAGTTATCGGTCTTTAAATGAATTTCACCGTTTTCGGTTAAGATTTCTTTATACAAAGACAAAAATCTATAGTAAGTAAGCCGTCTGTTTCTGTACGTGTATTTGGGGTATGGGCATGAAAAATTCAAGAAAATTCTATCTACCGAGTGCTTACTTATATAGTAACCGAGATTTTCAGCCGAGCAGTTTAAGAATTTGCAGTTTAAAGGCTTTTCCTTTTCGGCGTTTTCGCAGGCGGTAAGAATAACGTTGCTGATTTTTTCAACCGCGATGAGATTGACGTCGGCATTTCTTTTTGCGGTTTCCAAGGCAAACTGCCCTTTTCCACAGCCTATTTCAAGCCAAATAGGGTTGTCGTTTGCAAAAACCGAGCTGTAATCAATCAAATTTTTTCTTTGAGCCTCGTCCTTTTGATAAAACTCTTCCCCCTCAATAAAAAGCAATGAGCTTTTACATAAAGAAAGTCTTTCCTCGAGGTTGTTTTTTCTGCGCATTCTCATAATAAATTATTATACATACAATTTTATAAAAAGTCAAGGCAATATATACTTATATAATAAAATAAGCCCTTTAGGGCTTACTTAAATGAGAGCTTTAAACTGATTTATAATTTTGTTTTCAATTCTTGACACCTGCACTTGCGATACTCCCAATTCTTTTGCTATTTCGCTTTGAGTGCTATCTCTATAGTATCTCATGATGATAATTTTCTTTTCGCGAGGGGGCAAGTCCTCTATCATACTTTTAAGAAGAATTTTATCAACCATATCGTCCTCTCTTTCGTTAGAGGGAATCTTGTCTGCAAGCTCGCTTGATTTATCTCCGTCCTTATCGTCAATCGGCTCAGACAAGGAAATGGGTGCTTTCGTGCTGTCTAAGGCAATGATAACGTCTTCTTTGGGTATGGAAAGCTCCTTTGATATTTGTTCAATCGTTGGCGAATCCCCCGTTTTGTTTGCGTATTGCTCAATAAATTTATTTATGGAAAAGGCTTGCGCTTTTATTATTCTTGACACCTTAATTACACCGTCGTCCCTTAAAAAACGCTTGATTTCTCCTATAATCATGGGTACTGCATAGGTCGAAAACACGACGCCGTAGCTTTCGTCAAAATTTTTGATTGCTTTAAGCAGTCCTATACACGCCAATTGGTATAAATCGTCGTATTCAACGCCCTTGCCCTTGAATCTGCGAATAATACTTTTTAAAAGCAAAACGTTGCTTTCCAAAACCTTTTCCTGAGCCTCTCTATCGCCAGACTTAGCTTTGCTCACGTAAAACAGAGTCTCTTCACTACTGAGCATAATCTCTCCTTAAACTGCAGCCTTTGACAGAGATTTAAACATGTTTACGGTTGTTCCCGAGTTCGGTTTGGTAATAACGCTTACCTCATCCATAAACGCCTTGATTATAGTAAAACCCATGCCCGAACGCTCTTCGTCGGGCTTGCTCGTAAAAAACGGTTCTAAGGCTTTGTTTAAATCCTCTATACCTATGCCACAGTCTGATATTGTTATATGTAGGTCTCTGTCTATTATTTCTGCGCTCATTGTGACCTCGCCCACAGCATCCGGATATCCGTGCACGATAGCGTTCGTAACAGCCTCGCTGACGGCAGTTTTTACGTCGGACAGTTCCCCTAAGCTTGGATTTAAGGGTAATATAAACGATGCTATAACGTTGCGCGCAAAGGCTTCGTTTTGTGAAATTGAATCAAATTTTACTGTCATTTTATTATTCATATATAACCTCGTCAAATTTTTGGCATAACGTCGTAAATACCCGATATCTGCAGGATTTTATTTACTGTAAACGACGGATTTGATATGTATGAGGAAACACCTCGCTTTTTTAGCTTTTTGTATCTGCCCAGCAGCATACCTATTCCCGTGCTGTCCATAAAGGATGTTTGAGAGAAATCAAAGATTACAGCCTTGTAGGGGGAGCTTGCATCTAAAACCTTATCTATTGCAGACCTTGCCTGCGTTGCAGAGTGTTCGTCTATTTCGCCGCTGAAATATACGAAAATTTTGTTTTTATCGAGCTTGCTTTTAATTTCCATAACTCACCTCGCAAAAAATATTTTAGCATAACGTTTTTGTTGTAAAATTTAAGATTTTGACTGATTTTAGCATAAAAAAAAGAACCCGAGGCAGAGATGCTTCGAGTTCGTTTTTTTGTCTGATTAATCTACGTGTATTTTTGAAAGATAATAATTTATAATCATTACCGCCAATATTGAAGAAAATACAAAGCTCAACGACTTTAAAATGAAATTAAATAATTTTACGGTAGACGGAAATACTGCGCCGAGATGTAATACTACGGTGACCACGAACAACACGTACAGCGACCATTCCTTATAATTTTCGTCCTTTAACGGTGAGACGTTAAGTCCTATTACTCCGCCGTTTATTATTGCAAAGCAGCTCATAACGAGCGCCATAAATATAGAATCCTTCAAAAGGGAGTCTATAAAGGTAATGATAACCGATTTAAAGCTGTTCTCATCCTGTAAAATTGCGCTTGTAATCGTAGACGTCTCTCCGTTAAAAATTTCAACGCTTACGAACAAGCTTTTTGAAAGAGAGCTCAACGTGCTTATAAAGGTATAACCTGCATACATGGAAACGGTTAGTAAAATCGCGTCGAATAAGTTGTCTTTCTTTGCAATCTTAATGAATAAATTTGCTATTAAAAACAAGGATAGGTCGCGAAAGGTAACTATAAATAAGCTTTTTAACCAATCGCGCGATACTAATTGATAAATATAAGGAGAGATAAAATTCAGGAAAATAAAGGAGCTGATTCCTATTATTACACCTGTAATTATCTCGGTCAGATTAGTTGTTTTAGTAACGTTTAGATTATAGAAAAACAGTATTAAAAACAGCGGTATCATCATTGAGGCAATGACTGATGCGAAAATCAAAATCGTTACGTCTGAGGCTAAGGAGGATGCGAAGGTTAAAAGGCACGCAAGCGCTGCCTGAATCAAAAGAATAGCAATCAGTCCCTTGAATTTTGGTATTCTTTCTGAATTGATATTCAAATTTCCCGATTTGGTCCTGCTGAAATTTAAAAGAGTTATCAAATTAAGCTTAGAGCTTTGCTCTGCGGAATTAACCTGTTCCTCGTTTTTAAACTCGCTTACAGCAACGTCTGAATCTTCAGTTTTTGAATTTACTCTTAAATAATCGTTATTCATTTTTTACCCTATTAAATTCAACGAAAAAGTTACTTCCGCAATCCTTTTTACTACGAACGCCAAATCTTAAGTGATGGGCGTCCAAAATAGTTTTAACGATAGACAAACCAAGCCCCGTACCCTTTATAGGTCTCGTGTTAGTTTCGCTGAATCTGTAATATCTTTCCCAAATCGTTTCTAATTTTTCCTTTGAAATTCCTTTTCCCGAATCAATAATTTCAAGTATTATCTTGTCGTTTTCGGCAGTTAAATATACCTTTACAACCTTGTCCTCGCCCGTATAGTTGATAGAATTTCCTAAAAGATTGTATATGACCTGTTCAATCTTTTGCTCGTCTGCGACTGTCAACAGGTCTGGCGCAACGTAATTTTCTATCGTGAAGCCTTGATTTTCGACGTAAGGCGCAAATCTTGCAATAACTCTTTCGGTAAGGTCTGAAAGGTTGATTTCGTTCATTTGAAGCTCGTCGATAGAGGCTTGAAGCTTAGAAAGGTTTAAAATATCGTTTACAAGCATCGTAAGCCTGTCTGCCTCGTCCATTATAACCTGAGTATGCTTATCGCGTTTTATCTTATTATCGCCTGAAATATCTCTAATCATTTCAGCGTAAGCCTTTATCATCGTAAGCGGAGTTTTTAAATCGTGAGAAACGTTTGCAAGTAGGTCTCGCTGCAAAACGCCTGCTTTTGAAACCGACTCCTTTGCGTAGTTCAAGGTGTCTGCAAGCTCGTTGATTTCGGCGTAGTGGCTCTCTCCCTTAAATACGACTGAATTGTCGCCGTAAGCCCACTTTTTTGCAGTTTCAGACATTTCGTCTATCGGCTTTGACATCCTTGCCGATAAAAACCAAGCTA
>JAZNDO010000020.1:0-8381 GCA_045588105.1 Christensenellaceae bacterium
GCTATGGATAAGGGTGTGTTTACGATTGGCTCTATTACCTCCGAGCAGGTTTTGCAAGCCGTTGATTTAGCAGTTTCTATGCATCAAAACGGTGATTTAGGTATAGACGTGCCTGCGTACGTTGACGATAACGTTTCGGTAAAGGTTGTTAAAATTATTCAATCATACGTTGGAATTATCAACAAAATGGTTTGGAGAAAGGTATAAAAGGTTGGAGAATAAAGATGAAAGCAAAAAAGTTTTTACAAAAGCATAAAAAGCTTAATTATTTGCAACGTTGCTTCAGGCGAAGAAAGGATGATAAGTTTGTAGATGAGGTTATGTCTATTGGCTACAACCCTTTAAAATTAAACGTTGTGCAGTTAGGGCAAGAAAATCAAGGTAAAATGATTTATATTGCAAAAACAATGGGTTGTGACGGCTTTTTTGCAGAGCTTAGGTTTTTATTAAACGAATTGTATTTCGCAGACAAATTAGGCTTGGTACCTGTTTTAACGATGTCAAAAAATTCTTCTTACGCCGAAAAAGAACCAATAAACGGGACGACTAATCCGTTTGAATATTATTTTTTGCAGCCAACAGAAGTAAGCTTAGAATCAGCCGAAAAAAGCTTTGCCGTAGTTGAGCATAATTGGATTCAAAGAGATTTTATTAAAACGAATTTGGGATTTAGGTCCGGATATGCTCCAACAGACGAATATTTTGACGTTATTTCCGATTTGATGAAGAAATATTTGCGATTTAATGACGAAACAGAAAAAAAAGTGTGTCAAGCGGCAAAGGCTTTGCTTGAAGATAAGAAAACGCTGGGAATACATATTCGAGGTGCAGATTTTAAACGTCATTACAACAATCATCCTAATATCGTTTCTATTCAAGAATATGCAGATAGCGTAGAAGAAACGTTAAAGCAAAATAGCTTTGATAAAATTTTTTTGGCAACGGATGATAGTGAGGCGATTGATGTTTTCAGCACAAAATTTGGAGATAAATTAGTTTATTATAAAGACGTAATACGTACGGACGGAGATGAAACGGTAATGAAAAGCAACGTTGAAAGGCCGTTACATCATTATAATCTCGGAATAGAGGTTATCAGAGATTCGTATACGTTATCTATTTGTGACGGGCTTATTGCAGGACTTTCAAACGTAAGTATTTTTTCTCGCCTTATGAAGCAGAGCGTGGGTAAAAAATACGATTATTTAAAGATTTTAGATAAAGGCATTAAGAGCAAATAAGGAGAATTTTATGAATGAGCTTGTTAATAATGGAATAAGCGTTATCGTTCCCGTATACAACGCTGATAAATATCTAAAAAGCAGTATTGAGAGCGTTTTATCGCAAACCTTTGATAATTTTGAGCTTATACTTATTGATGACGGTTCAACGGATAAATCGGGTGAAATTTGTGATTTATATGCTGAAAAGGACAGTAGAGTAAGGGTTATTCATAAAGAAAACGGCGGGGGAAGCTTAGCTCGAAAGATAGGCATAGACGCAGCTATAGGCAAATATATAATGTTTATGGACTCAGACGATGCTTTTACCAAAGACGCCTTTGAAAAGGCTCATCAAGCTATAACTAAGGAAAACGTTGACATCGTTCAATTTGGGTACAGCAAAACGGACAGCATAGAAAGTCCTATGCCTGCAGGAACGGGCGACGTACAGCTTTTTGAAGGAAGGGACGCTCTTCTTCAGATTATGACTAAAAAAAGCCCGAACTTGTTCAGTAATTTGCTTTGGTGTAAGATTTACAAGTCTGAGATAGTGAAAAAACCGCAATATAATACAAGTATAAGAACGAATAATGACGTTCCTGTTATAGCCCGTGTTTTTTACTATGCCGAAAGGGTTGCTGCTTTAGATTATTCGCTGTACTATTATGTTCAGCGAAAAGACGATAATAATCAAAGCATTACCGATGAGCTTTTAAAATCGAGGGAAAAATTTATTCGCTCTCATTTAAGGTCTTTTACAGACGTTGCTAATTTTTTCAAGGATAAAGACGAGGAGATGTATAAAGCATCTTTAAAAAATTTAATTGCAATGGCTCTTTCTGCCATTAAAGAAAAGGGCTTAAGTAAGGTTGGTAAAAAAGAGGCTGTTTGGGTAATAAAACAACATAAGGTTATAGGCAACCGGTTTATACCATTTAAGAAAAGGCTTGTTGCGGTTATGATTAAGCTTGTTGGTGTGTTTATAAATACTAAGAGCCATAAAATCTGATTGCACATTGTTACATAAGGAAAAGCTTACGCAGTAAGCTGTATTGAGGAATTATGAAGAATCTTAACTCGCTGTTTTTAGCGCAGTCTTATCAGGACACGTGGGACGATTACGTCCGCGCACTTACAAATCCCAGATTTTCACGCTGGGATTACGTGATTTTAACCGCGTCTAACGAGGGACAGGCAGAGGGCTTTCGCGCTCAGCTTGCCGAAAGACGTGAGGCTGGCGTTTTGCCTAAAAACACTCATTTTGCCGTTATTCCCGACGAGGGAGGGAAAAGAGTAGGCTCGGGCGGCGCAACTCTCGGCGTAATTAAATATATTGCGGAGCATAGCGGCAGCAGTGATTTTTCAAATCTCTGTATTTTAGTTATACACTCGGGTGGCGACAGTAAAAGAGTTCCGCAATATTCGGCGCTCGGCAAGCTGTTTTCACCCGTGCCTCATAAGCTCCCTAACGGCAGACTTTCTACCCTTTTTGACGAGTTTATGATTGCAACCTCGTCAGTTCCTTCAAGAATTTCAAAAGGGATGCTCCTTTTATCGGGCGACGTTTTGCTTTTATTCAATCCTTTGCAAATAGATTACGGCGGAAGGGGCGCGGCTGCTATTTCCTTTAAAGAGAAAGTCGAAACGGGCAAAAATCACGGAGTATTCTTAAACGGAGAGGACGGCTTTGTCAAAAGATTTTTGCATAAGCAAACGGTAGAAGAGCTTACCCGTCAGGGCGCGGTAAACGAGCGTGGCGCAGTAGATATCGACACGGGCGCGATTGTTTTCTCAACCGATATGCTTGCGTCCTTATTTAAGCTCGTTTCAACGGACGGCAAATACGACGACGGCAAATATAAATCTCTCGTAAACGAAAGGGTAAGACTGTCATTATACGGCGATTTCCTTTATCCGCTTGCAACCGATTCTACCTTAGACGGCTTTTATGAAGAAAAGCCGGAGGGGGAATTTTGTAACGAATTAAAAGAGGCGAGAGAGCTCGTTTGGAATGCTCTTCGCCCATATAAGCTTAAGCTTTTAAGGCTTGCGCCTGCTAAATTTATACATTTTGGCACGACCAAAGAGATTTTACGCCTTATGAACGAGGACGTCTTTGATTACGACCACCTCGGTTGGGCAAATCAGGTCGGATGCAGTATAAAGGGTGAAACGGCAGGCTATAACAGCGTTTTATCAAGCAAGGCGAGGATAGGAAAGGGCTGTTATTTAGAGTCCTCATACGTTCATAAAAATGCGAGCGTGGGCGATAACGTTCTTTTGTCCTTTATTGATATTCACGACGAGGTTATACCCTCTGACGTGGTGTTACACGGCTTAAAGCAAAAGAACGGCAAGTTCGTTGCCCGTATCTATGGAGTTGGTGACAATCCTAAAGGCAAATTGCAAGACGGCTGTCAGTTTTTAGGAAAAGATTTTGCGGAATTTGTCGATAAATACGGCATAAAAGAGCTTTTATGGGCTGATGGCGACGACTCTATTTGGACGGCAAGGCTGTATCCCGAGTGCGACAGCATAGTAGAAGCTATAAGCGAGGCTTTAAACCTCTACGCCTTAACAAGGGGAGAGGGTGACCTTGAAAGATGGAAAAGAGCTAACAGAAAGAGTCTTTGCTCTGGCTTCAACGACGCTGATGCGAGCGCCATTATCGAGTGGAATAAGCGTATGCAAGAGCTCGTCAGAATGGACGGAATCGAAAAGCTTATTTTAGACGGCGCATGTGTAAGAGAAGCAAAAGACGTTTTAAAGGCGAATACTCTTACGCCTATACAGCGCGAGTGGCTTGAAAAGCACGTTGAAAGAGCCGACTGCTACGAAAAAATGAGGTTAAACTATTACGTTGGCAGGGCGTTAGGCGGAGAAGAAGGCGAAGATTACGTTTTAGAGAGCTTTAAATGTATACAAAGAGCAATACTTCAGAGCGCGCTTGAGGGCTTAAGCTTTAACGATAAGTGCGTTATCGTAAAGGATGAACACGAGGTTAAGCTTCCTCTCAGGGTAAACTGGGGTGGGGGCTGGAGCGACACTCCGCCGTATTGCAACGAAAACGGAGGCTCGGTTTTAAATGCCGCTATTCTTTTAGAGGGCGAAAGGCCGGTTTCTGTAAAATTAACGAAAATTAAAGAAAAGAAGATAGTTTTTGACAGCCGTGATATGAACGTGCACGGCGAATTTGACGATATAAAGGAATTGCAAAAGACGGGTGACCCATATGATTCGTTTGCTCTTCAAAAGGCAGGGCTTTTAGCATGCGGAATCATACCTAAAGAGGGTGGAGATTTAAACGAGATTTTAACCCGACTTGGCGGCGGTTTTATTATGCAAAGCGAGGTCGTGGGCGTTCCGAAGGGCAGCGGTCTTGGTACGAGCAGTATTTTATCGGGTGCTTGTGTCAGAGCGATTTTTGAATTTATGGGCATACCGTTTACAAACGGCGATTTATTCTCGCACGTCTTATGCATGGAGCAGATTATGTCTACCGGCGGCGGCTGGCAGGTCCAGGTTGGAGGAATACTCCCAGGTATTAAATTTTTGACGACTGAGCCGGGTATTGTTCAAGACATAAGGGTTGAGAGGTTAAACCTTGATAATCGAACTATAGACGAGCTTAATGAAAGAATTGCGCTTATTTATACAGGTCAAAGACGTCTTGCAAGGAACCTTCTTCGCGACGTAGTAGGCAGATATATCGGCAACGAGCCTGATTCCCTTTATGCGTTGAAGGAAATTCAAAACGTAGCAATTGAGATGAAAGAGTCGCTTGAAAACGGTGACGTAGACGGCTTTGCAAGGCTCTTGAACAGACATTGGGAGCTTTCTAAAATGATAGACAAGGGCAGCACGAACACTCTTATCGACTATATATTTGAAAGTGTTGAAGAATTTATCGACGGCAAGCTCGTTTGCGGAGCAGGCGGCGGCGGTTTCTTACAGGTAATTTTAAAGAAAGGCGTTTCAAAGCAAACCGTTAGGAAAAGGCTTAAAGAAGTGTTTGAAGATAACGGAGTTGATTTGTGGTCCATTGAAATAGTGTAATTATAAAAATTTTAGGAGGTATTATGGATAAAAAAATCGTAGATGTTTTGTTTGCGCTTATAAATTACGAGATGGGCTTTAACACCCTTCCCGATGGTTTTGCAAGCCAAATAACCAAAGAAGATTTAAGGTCCTTATATCTCCTTGCAAGGAAGCACGATTTGGCTCACCTTATAGGTGACGCCTTAGAAAAAATAGGCGTATTAGAGAGTCAAAGCGAGGCTTACAAAAGATTTTCCCAAGCCAAAAACACGGCGATTTTTCGCACCGAAACGCATATTGCCGAGCTGAAGGTTTTGTGCGAGGAGCTTGATAAAAACGGTATAGACCATATTCCTTTGAAGGGCGCGGTCATAAGAAATTTATATCCCGAAACCTGGATGAGAACGAGCTGCGACATAGACGTTTTAATAAAGAAAGAAGAATTAAGTAGGGCTATAGGTCTGTTAACCGACAATTTGGGGTATGATTGCAGGTCGGTAGGTCAACACGACGCGCAAATATATTCTCCGGCAGGGGTGCATATAGAGCTGCATTACAGCCTGCAAGAGGCGGAAACCGAAAAGGCAGCAGGCAAGTATTTAGACAGCGTTTGGGAGAGGGCTTATCCCGATGATAAGCATACGAAATATATGCCCGACGAGTTTTTGTATACCTATTTGATATCGCATATGATAAAGCACGTTAAATTCGGAGGATGCGGCATCAGAGCTGTTTTAGACGTATATCTTATTGCTAAGACCTACGGCTTGGAAAGGGCGAGACGACCTCTCGAGGACTGCGGATTTTCAGTCTTTGCAACGGCAGTTGAAAATTTGGCAAACGCATGGTTTTCCGGCGGCGAAAAGGACGAACTTTCTTTAAGGCTTGAGGAATATATATTAACAGGTGGGGTATACGGTACCTTTGATAATAAAATCAGCGCAAGGCAGGGCAGACAAAAAACAAATACGGGATATTTTTTAAAAAGGTTGTTTATGCCTTATCGCGAATTGAAGTTCAGATATCCCATTTTACAAAAGTGCGCGCTTTTATATCCATTCTGCTTGGTTGCAAGATGGTGTAAGCTGATTTTCAAAAAGCAAACGCGCGACCGTATTTCTCAAGAGGTAAAAAAATCGGGCGAGATTGCCAAGACCGAGAACAAGGTAGGCGTGCTTTTGCGCGACTTGGGTATTTAATAATATGTATATAGTTTTTTTGACTGCGCTTGGCGTTGGAGGGGCAACCGTCATAGGCTCGCTTCTTGGCTTTGCGTTTAAAAATTTATCGCACAGATTTTCGGATATCGTCCTTTCGTTTGCCGCCGGCGTAATGCTTTCTGCGGCGATAATGGGACTTATTCTGCCTTCGCTTGATTACGGCGGAAAATACGGCTTGATAATAACGGTAGTCGGCATATTCGTCGGCGCGTTATTTTTAAATCTGTTAGACAGGGCAGTGCCTCATCTGCACAAGCTTTTAGGTCCGGAAGGCGAGGACGAAGCTCATCCCGACGCTAAGCTTTCTAAGGTTTTATTATTCGTAACCGCTATTGCGATACACAATCTTCCCGAGGGTATTGCCGCGGGCGTCGGCTTTGGCTCGGGTAACTTAACTCACGCCTTTATTATTGCAGGCGGTATTGCTCTTCAAAATATTCCAGAGGGTATGGTAATAATCGCGCCTATGCTTTCCTCGGGAGTAAGCTCGAGGAAGACCTTTATTTGCGCTGCCATAACGGGCCTTATAGAGGTAGTAGGTACGCTTATAGGATATTTTGCAGTAAATATTGCAACGGTGATATTGCCGTTTGCGCTGGCTTTTGCAGGCGGAACGATGCTTTACGTTATAAGTGACGAGATGATTCCCGAAACGCATGCTCACGGCAGTCAAAGGGGCGCGACCTACGCGCTGCTTATAGGCTTTTGCCTGATGCTTGCCTTTGACGTGTTGCTTGGTTAAAGGAAAATATAATAACAAAAAATAAGGCTATAGGTCGATTAATCGACCTATAGCCTTATTTAATTCCTAAAAAATTAAACATCTCGGACAAAACCTTTTCAATTTCGTCGGGAGGAGAGCTGTAGAGCTTTTTTTCAAATTCCAAAAACTTTATTTCATCGTCCATAACCGTAGTATGCTTTCAAATTTATAAAATATACCAAAACGACGGCTATCGGCAAAAAAGCATTAAAAATTATTCATAAAGCAATAAATATAGTACAAATCGACAAAATCTCCCAATATACGACCTTTTATCTCATACTCTCCGTTTTGCAAAGAAAATTCTAAATGCTATAATTTTATTGACGCCGCTTTAAGGGCGACAGCGCGCATAAAAGAATTGAAAGGAGTATCAATATGCAAAAACACGGAATCGTTATACTTCAGGACAAAGAATTGAAATGTGAAGAATTGAAAAGGGCGTTTGAACAGTCGGGCGAGTTTGAGGTTTTGGCAACCTCCTGTGACGGTGAAGAGGGCGTTGGGCTGATAATGAAGACGGGCGCGGAATATTGCGTTACCGATTTGATTTTGTCCGGGCTTGACGGGCTTGGTGTTTTGGATAGGCTTGCAAAATTTGGCAGTCAGACAAAAATTATCGTATACAGCGCGCTCAGTAGGGAAGAGGTTATAGAAACCTGTATAGCAAAGGGAGCTGCGTTTTACGTAACCAAGCCCTGCGAGCCGATGGTGCTTGTAAGCAGAATAAAAGACTTATTTTTGACCGAAAAGAGAGGAACGGGCTTTGTCAATCCCAAATTTAAAGCGCCTACCTTAGACGAAAAAATAAGCAAAATTTTTATTTCGGTAGGAATTCCTCCTCACATAAAGGGCTACAGCTATTTAAGAGAAGGTATAAAAATTGCCGTTGACAGCCCTGACGTTATAAACAATATTACTAAGAAGCTATATCCAATGATAGGTGAAAAGTATTCCACAACGCCAAGCAAGGTAGAAAGGGCTATAAGGCACGCAATCGAGGTTGCTTGGTCCAGGGGTAGAATTAATAACATAAACGAGCTTTTTGGTGTTCAGACCTACTTAGCAGGCGAAAAGCCAACCAATGGAGAGTTTATAGCATTGATAGCGGATAGGATGCTTTTGGAGCTTGCCTAA
>JAZNDO010000021.1:0-2785 GCA_045588105.1 Christensenellaceae bacterium
AAAATGAAAACAACTAAATATAGTTTTAAGCGGTTGCGTGAATCCACGCAACCGCTTTTACATTTCGTTAACAATTAAATTACGTTTTAAAAACATAAGCTTTGCTTTTTGCAAACATAGTTTAAGTATAATAATTTAGCAAACTGAAATATAAGGAGCAAATTTATGAACGCTATTAAAATTAAAAATCTTTCAAAGAGTTTCCGTGGTATGTATGCGGTAAACAATTTGAGTATGACCGTACCTCAAGGCAGTATTTACGGATTTATAGGTGAAAACGGCTCGGGCAAATCTACCACCGAAAAAATCATTTGCGGACTTATCCACCCAAGTAGTGGCATAGTTAAGCTTTACGGAAAAGACTATACCGACGTTGACGTACGGGCAAAGGTGGGAGTTTTAATAGAAAGCCCGGGGTGTTTCCCAAATATGACCGTATGGAACAACTTAATGCTTCAAGCATCTAATTTAAGCATAGACAACCCCGAAGAAGAGATAAGAAAAATCTTAACCCTCGTACGTATGGAGGGCTCTGCCGGAAACAAGTATAAAAACTGCTCGCTCGGTATGAAACAGCGTATCGGTATTGCGATGGCGCTTTTAGGAAATCCTACCCTTCTCGTGTTAGACGAGCCTATCAACGGACTTGACGCCGACGGCATGAGAATTATGAGAGAGGTTTTGGTGGACATTGCAAAAAGTGGTGCAACTATCGTTATTTCTTCTCACATTTTAGGCGAGCTTGAAAAAATTGCTACCCACTACGGAATTGTAAGAGGAGGTAAAATGATTGCCGAAATGACTGCGGAAGAGCTTGAAAACAGTTGCCGAACCTTCGTTTCGGTTGGAGCAAGTAAAAAAGAGCTTGCAATGGCTCTTTTAAGGCATAAATATTTGCGAGTAGAAGAGGATGAAAACGGATTTATACGTGTTTACGACGAAGTAAGCCCAGAGGAAATAGTTTCTTATCTTTACGATGGCGGTGTTACCGTCAACGAAATTAAAACTGACAAAATAGGCTTAGAAGAATATTATATCGACCTTATGAAAGGCAAAGGAGTGAGATAATATGCAAAAAACGTTTGAAACAAATAACTTTTCAAGAAGATTGAAAAGTATGCTTAAAGTAGACACAAGAAGATTATTTTTATCCCCATTTTTCTATATTATGGTAGGAATATCCTTAGTCGTACCCATTTTAATACTCGTTATGACGACTATGATGGACGGTACGGTATCGGTAAATCCCCAAACGGGACAAGAAACCGTAATGGGAAGGCTTTAAAAACGTCTGGCAAATACTCGGCTCTGTTAGCTCTAACGGCTCTTCTCAAGCGCCGATGGGTGGCGGTATGGACCTCGTTAGCATGTGTAATATCAACATGATGTACTTAGCCGTTGCCGTACTCGTTTGTGTTTTCGTAAGCGACGATTTTAGAAGTGGCTATGCTAAAAACCTATTTACCGTACGTTCAAAAAAGACTGATTACGTTATCTCTAAAACCGTCGTTTGCTTTATAGGTGGAGCTTGTATGATTTTAGCATTTGTAATAGGCTCTTTAATAGGTGGCGCTGTTTCTATCATTTCCTTTGAAATGGAGGGCTTTAACGCTTTTAATTTAGTTTGCTCTGTTTTAGCAAAGCTTTTGCTCGTAGGCATTTTCGTTTCTATATTTTTAATTATGAGCGTTATTGCAAAGCAAAAGACTTGGCTTTCTATATGTCTTTCTTTAGGGCTTGGAATGTTCTTATTTATGATGATTTCTATCGTAAGCCCTCTTGATGCAGGCGTAGGCCACGTTATGATAAGTTTAATAGGTAGCTTAATTTTTGCAATAGGTATGGGAGCAATAAGTAACTTAATCTTAAAAAAGACGAGCTTAGTATAAACAAAAATCGGGCGCTTGGGCGTCCGATTTTTAATACGGCGTTATTGAACATAATGATATAAATTTAGCTAAAAGCTAAAATAAATCTTTGATAATTTCCATTTTTACAAAACGTTTACAAAATCTTAGCAAACCAGCAACCGAACTTTAGTAAAACACGAACATCGCTAGCGTATAATATGGGTACAAAGTTAATCAAGGAGATACAAATATGACAACACAAACAAAAGCGATTGAAAAAATAAGAGCAAGCTACAGTCCAAAGGAAATTACTAAATTAGACGAATTAAAAAAGCTTGATAGAAAGGTAAAACGCCCTGCTGAAATTTTTGCTTACGTTTTCGGTTCTATCTCATCACTAGTGCTCGGCACGGGTATGAGCCTTGCAATGAAGGTAATAGGAGCAACTAACCCCAACGCAATGATACTTGGCATAAGCATCGGCCTAATGGGTATTTTACTCGTATCTATAAACTACCCTTTCTACAAATCGATTTTAAATAGAAGAAAGAAAAGATATGCTAAACAAATTTTTGAACTGTCCGACAGTTTATTAAATAAATAAAAAAATATTTAAGGATATTATAATTATGGGAATCAAACAATTTTTTAAAAAAGCTTTTGGAGATATGAAACAAAGCGCTAAAGCTCAACACGAGGTAGACAAAGCAAATTTTAAGGCTGCAAAGGCTGAGGCAAAGGCAAACTTTGAAGAAAACAGAGGAACAAATACCTTAAAAAAAGCAAAAGAACAAGCAAAACAATCTTGGGACGACGCTCATATGAGTCCAGCAGAGAGAACTGCAAAAACAAAAGAAGAACAGAAGAAACAAATTGAAGAAGCGAATGAAAGAATAAAACTTGCAAACGAAAGATATAAAGCAGCAAAAGTAGAA
>JAZNDO010000022.1:0-25038 GCA_045588105.1 Christensenellaceae bacterium
AAAGTTTGTGAAATATTTTTTCACAGTATTTTTTCTTAACGACGCTTTAATTGCCGTTAAATCGTTGGCAAATTTATTAAATAGTTATATAATTAAACTGAGTTTGATTTAGGATGAGGTTTATGGATTTTTGGCATATAGTTATTCACAGCTTAAAAGATTGCGCTGTTATGCTTCCTATAATGTTTTTAACCTACGTGATAATAGAGGTTGTCGAGCGTAAAACGAGTTTTGCAACAAACGGTAAATATCTCACGGGTAAGGGCGCTCCTGTTTGGGGGGCTGCTATAGGAACTCTTCCGCAATGTGGCGTAAGCGTAATGTCGGCTAAGCTTTTTGATAAAGGAATTATTAGCTTAGGTACGCTGTTAAGCGTATTTATAGCAACCTCTGACGAGGCTTTTGCTATACTTTTGGCAAGTGACAAAAGGCTTGCTATAGTACCGTTAATGCTGATAAAAATCCTTTTAGCAACCGGTATAGGAGTGCTTTTTAATCTTATTTTATTTCCGCAAAAGAAGTTTTGCGACGACGTTTTTAAACACGAAAACGTTTGCGTGCACTGTCATAGTGATTCGCCTGTTGGAAAAAACGCGTGGTTTAAAATATACGCAGTATATCCGCTTATTCATGCGATTCAAACTTTTTTGTATGTTTTTGTTATTATGCTTGCCTTTGGAATTTTCTTCGGGGAGCACGGCTTAATAGATGAAGAGGAATTTTACAGGTATCTTTCTTCAGTCAAGTATACAGAAAGCTTTATTGTCTCTTTGATAGGGCTAATTCCAAGCTGCGCGTCGTCGGCTATAATTACAGGTCTTTACGTAAGCGGCGGTATATCCTTTGGCAGCTTGGTTGCCGGGCTTATATCAAATGCGGGGGTTGGGCTTGCAGTTCTTTTTAAAAACACGAAGGAAATTAAACGCAACCTATTTATTCTTATAACCCTATATTTGATTGGAGCATTTAGTGGGCTTATGATAAATATAGTTTATACTTTATTGTTTTAGCGTTAAGTACTATGGATAAAATTATAGAAATTTTAAAAATCAATTGGGTACATCAGTTAATTGGCGCAGGTCTTTTCGTGCTCGGAGCAATACTTGGCGCGATTGCCGTGTCTATTATATGGAAAAGGTTCACCCTGAGAGAAAAGGAAGAGAACAAAATTAAAAAGGACGTTTCATATATAACGCAAAATGCAATTTCGGTTTATGAAAACGGAAATTCAAAGCTGTCGTTAGAAAAGATTACCTATATATGCCAGGCTATAGCTTATTTATTGAAGGAAATTCCTCAAGAATACGGCAACAGCAGGGTGTATGACGTAATTAAAAAAGAAGATTTTAAAATAGCAAACAAGCAGATTTTATTATCCGATTTAAAATTGCATTTAGACTTTACCGTTTATGAGCTGCTGAGCTTTATAAACAGTACCGCAGAGCAGCTTAAGGTCGAGGTGTACAGGCTTTTAAATTCAAGGGTTGGCAAAATGGCAATCGGCGCAGGCAGGCTCTTGTTAAAAAACAGGTTGCAGGAAGGCGAAAGAGAAAAGGACTTAGACGATATAACGTTAAGCGCGTTGGTATCGTTGGTTTCAAGCCTTGCGGCAAAGACCGAAGAAAAGGAAGAAAGTAAATTAAAGGCGTTTTTCAAACCCGTTGCCGACAGACTGAAAAATGCCGCGTTAGACGTCGCAAACGGTTATTTAGAGGTGTACGTTAAAGAAATTATAGAAATTTTTGCAAGCGAGATTAATAATCTGTATTCGGGGCAGCACAAGGCGGTTTCTTTAGAAAAGGCTGCACGGTCCTTTATAGAGGAGGAGGTGTAATATGTTGCTTACAATTTTAGGATGGGTCGGCTTATTTGTTGGCGGTTTTTTAGTCGGACTGCTTGTAATATTACTTATAAAGATTAAAAAAACGAGAAAGATAATATCCGATAAAATAGAAGAAAAGAAGGGTATAAGCGCTTGCGATAAGCAAAGGGTGGACGCGATAGTAAAAGCCAAACGCAAGGCTTACAAAAAGAAAAACCGCTTTCACGTATTTAAAACCGTCGCAGGATTTAAGCCGAAAACGAGCGGTTATTTTGCAATGTACGGCGATATTGTAAACGAGGTTGCAAAAATTCAAAACGCAGACAGTAAATATCCGTTTTTAGAGTTTTCCGTGCGCCAGGCCTTTGAGTTCATTGGCGACGTTACAGTTGATTTAGAGGGGGTTTTAGATTCCTTAGGTATGCCTATGCTGAGAGGCGCAGACCTTTCTTTTGTGTACGGAATTGTTGATTTTACAAGTAAATTCAACGAAATTAAGATTGTTAAAGCAACTAAAAAAATCTCAAAGCCGTTAAAGCCCATACTAAGTATTATAAGACTTTTAAACCC
This sequence comes from Christensenellaceae bacterium, assembly GCA_045588105.1. Lineage (GTDB taxonomy): Bacteria > Bacillota > Clostridia > Christensenellales > Borkfalkiaceae > UBA10281. The sequence continues at coordinate 2,393 of JAZNDO010000022.1, forward strand.
TGTAAGATGGGTAACTACGCTGATAACGGCTATTTTTACTGCAAGCTTAGTAAGAGATTTGTATTTTGCGCTTGCGGATATCGTCGCTTGGCAGTTTTCTAAATTTTACGCGCAATGCAAAAATGAAAACTTAGTATCAATAGCTTAACGGCAAAATTCTTGACAAATAACTTTACAAAGCATTGTAAAAGGGTTATAATAAGCATTGTAAAACTTGTAAAAACGAAAGGCTTTTCAGGAGGCTTAAAATGAAGGTGAGAATTAAAAAGTTGACCGATAGGGCGATTATTCCAACATACGGTAGTACGGGCAGCGCAGGCGGCGACCTTTATTCCGCAGAGGAAAAGGACGTGTTGGTAGAGCCAAGTCAAACCGTTTTGATAGGCACTGGGCTTGCCGTTGAAATTCCCGACGGCTACGTAGGGCTCGTTTACGCGCGAAGCGGCTTGGCGACTAAAAGCGGACTTGCGCCTGCAAACAAGGTCGGCGTTATAGACAGCGACTATAGGGGAGAGGTAAAGGTTGCTCTTCACAATCACTCTACCGAAACGAGGGTGGTTGCTAAAGGGGAGAGAATTGCTCAAATGGTGATTGCTCCGTATCTGAAGGTGGAGTATGAAGAGGTTGAGGACCTTAGTGACACTGCGCGCGGCGAAGGCGGCTTCGGCTCAACGGGAAAGAAGTAGTAAAAGGCGTGACAAACAGAGATTTTTCTATACGGTTTAATTAAAAATGCCGAATAAGCGTTTAAAAAGACGGCTCCAAGCCTTAATATTGGCGCGGAGCTTTTAAAATGCAGAAAAAATCTTTATATAAATATAAAAATGTAGTTTATTTACATTGACAAAAGCATTTAAAAAGTATAAAATAGATATGATTATTTATAAATTATGATATTCGTAGGAGTTTTATCTATGAAAAACAAAAAACGTTTAGGTTTTCTTTCAGCAGTAATGGGCGTTTGCATTTCCGTAACCTCGTTTTCGGGTGTGGCTGCTCTTGCTGAAGAATCACAAAAGTATGGCGTAATCAGCAGCGAGGCAATCAAGCAAATTGCGTTTTTTAAAAATGAAGTTGATTACTTTAAAGACGGCGAAAAAGAAATTGATTTAGAGTCTGACAGCTATTCAAGCTTAAAGCTACAGGTTGTTAAAGATACTGCAACTTTAGTTGAGGGTGAAGATTATTTCTATGATGACGGCGAAATTATTTACGGCAGCACCGGTGATTACGAGATAACTCTTCTTGATAAAGACGATAAGGTCGTATCCGAAACTGCAAAAATCACGGTTGTAGGTAAAGACGGCGTTAATGCACCCGTATACGCTTCACGCACCGAAAAGGCAGACGAGTATAAAACGTTCGAGGATGCAATTCAAAAAGCAGCGGATGATTTAGAAACGACAGATACTACCTCTAAAAAGATTTCAGTTCCCGATTCTTATTGGGATTTGTTAAATTTAGACGTTATCGACGAAACCAATTTGAGAACCACCTTATACGTGGCTAATCCAAAGTCTGCTTTCTCTAAAAAGTCTACCAACGTAGAAAAGTTGGCTGATATTACAGTATCAGCAAGCGGAACTTACGCTTTCTATCTTGAGGTTAGGGATTGTTTCGGTAACGAAATTAAAGTTGACGAAGACGTTATGACGCAAAAGGTAGACGGCTGGTATCAAACCTTTGATAACGGCACGCCCGATGATGAGACTGACGACTACGAGCAATGCATAATTCCTATTTTCACCTTTGAATATGAAACGGTTGTAAAGGTTGAGGCAAAGGTTGAAAGCAAGGTATCAAAAGGCGTTGTCGGTGTAGAATACAATTCCGGTAAATTAACCAAAGAGAACGCTTCTAACGTTGAAATAAAGCTTTATTACAACGCAAACGCTGATGCTGCAAGACCTTCTGTTTCCGATTTGGATAAAGGAACAAACGGTTGGGTAGAAGCAACCTCAGAGGAAGCAACCTTTGGTGACCTTAGCTCATCTCTTAGATTTACTCCTTTAAAGAAGGGCGCGTACGTTTACAGAATCAGCGCTATAAGGTCTGTTGTTTCCACTTTAGAGGGTGATGATTACGAGATTAACGGCCGCAGTGAGGTTATTAAGGTAACTACCTCGGTTCAAGAGCAAAAGGTTATAAACGTTAAGTTTAGAAATTTCGTTAAGAACAACTGGCTCTCTCTTATCTTCCTTGGAATTGCTTTCCTTTGTATAGTCGGTATAGTAATTCTTGCTTTCTATAAGCCAAAGGATGCCGAAGAGGTAAAGGCTCAGAAGAAGGCTAAAAAGGCTAAGGTTGAAGACCCTGTTGAAGAGACTCCTGCTGAAGAGGCAGAGGATGCTGTAGAAGAGGCTCCGGCTGAGGAAGCTCCCACAGAGGAATCTTCGGAAGAAGCTCCTGCTGAAGAGGCAGAGCAAGCTGAAGAGACTCCCGTAGAAGAAGCTCCTGTAGAAGCTGCTCCCGTAGAGGAAGCTCCTGCTGAGACTCCTGCAGAGGAAGTTAAGCCCGAGGGCGAAAACGCTTAATAATAAAAAAATTACCCGATTTAGCGTTGGGTGATAAAGGACAGTAAAAAAGCCGATACGGATTTATTTCCGTATCGGCTTTTTGATAAAGAAAAAGGGCTTTGCTAAAGATAGTAAAGCCCTTTATATATTATATTGACTATTTGTTTTTAAACGTAATCGTAAAGGTCGTTCCCTTTTTAAGCTCGGAAGAAACCTTGATTTCGAGGTCTAAAATTTCGGCAATTTTTTTAACGGTAGAAAGACCTAAGCCGTTTCCGTGAGTGGAGCGAGATTTGTCCCCTCTGAAATATTTGTCGTACATGCGCTTTTTTGTTTCTTCGTCCATGCCGACGCCATAGTCCTTTACGTGCACGGAAACGTGTCTGTCCGTTTTATCAATCAAGATTTCAACCTTGCCGCCGTCGTTTGAAAACTTAATGGCGTTTTGAATTACGTTTAAAAAGAGTTGGCTTGTAAGCTCGGAGTTTGAATAAACGTTGTAGTCTTTAAAGTCGGCTATAATTTCAATATTTCTGTTTTCCCAATCGTTTTGAAGCAGAAGGACGCTCTTTCTTATTTGCTCGGAAACGTTGTAGTATTCCTTTTGCAGCTCAAGCTTAGAATTTCCAAGTCTGTCGAGCATCAACGTGCTTGCCGTAAGGTCGATAAGTCTGTCCGACTCCGAAACGATTATAGAGAGGTATTCGTTGGCTTCCTCGGACGGTAAATTACCCTTTGATATAAGTCTTGCAAAGCCTCTTATTGATACTATCGGTGTTTTTAGCTCGTGGGAAAAGTCGTTTATAAAGTCGTTTTTTTCTTTATCCGCAATCTTCAGTCTGTCAGCAACGGCGGTAAGCACGTCGCCTACCTTTTTATATTCGCCGGAAAGGTCAACGAGGTCAATTTCGTATTCGCCCTTAAGTATTTTATTGCAAGCGTCGTAGAGGGTTTTCGCCTGTGTCGTACGGCTTAAATGCTGTCTGTAAAACAGCCCGAATCCCGCCATAACCGCGCATAAAAAAACGAAGACTAAAAAAGCTTTTCCGAACTTCATATTGAAGACGATTGCCCCGGAACTTATAAACAAAAAGATTGGCGCCATACAGAAAACCGCTGTCACCAAAATACAAATAAGTCCGTATATAAGTTCGAAAACGGCAGTTTTTCGCTTTTTCTTATGGCGTGGAGGCAACGGTTTTTTGCTGCCTGTCGCTTTTTTTTGCGGAGTGCTTTTTCCTGCGTTACTCATCAGTCTTTACCGCCTTATATCCAAGGCCTCTGACAGACTTGATTTCTATTGACGTAACGCCCTCTAATTTTTCTCTTATTCGGTTTACGTGTACGTTTAAGGTGTGGTCGTTTTTATCCGAATAGCCCCAGATTTCCTCCATAAGCTCGTTACGCGTAAATATCTTCCCGAGAGAGGATAAAAGCTTAAAAAGAAGTAAAAATTCCTTTTGGGTAAGCTCGGTGTCTTTTCCGTTTACCGTGGTGGACATTTTGGTATAGTCAAGCTCAAGCTCGTTAAAGCTCAATTTTTGCTCGGAGGCGCTCTTCGCTCTTCTGAGCAGCGCTTTTATTCTCAGCACCAATTCCTCCTCGTCCACGGGCTTTGTCATATAGTCGTCTGCGCCAACCATAAAGCCGTAATGCTTGTCCGACGGCGTTTGCTTTGCAGTGACTATGATTATGGGAATATCCGGGTTCTCACGCCTTAATTGCTCGGTTAAACGGAAGCCGCTTACGTCGGGCAGCATAATATCGCAAAGAACGAGGTCGGGCTTTTCACTTTCAAAAAGAGAGAGAGCCTCGGCGCTGTTCTCAGCCGGAATCGGCTTGAAGCCTGCGTTTCTTAAAACGACGGTCATTAATTTTCTCGTGCTGAAATCGTCTTCTACTATTAATATGCCGAACATAACGCCTCCATTTAAGCTTGATGTTAACAGTATAACACAATTTTTAAATTAAAAAAAGAAAATTAGCCAAAAAAAGAAGAAAAATATTGTAAGTAGATAAAATCTTGGTGAAAACTGAGAAATTGCGGTTAAAACTATTTACTTTAGGAGTAAATAGTGATAATATTACTACCGTGGAGGAGAGAGTATGTTAGAGTTAAAAAATATTGTAAAGGAGTATTATACCGAAGACGAGACCGTGCGCGCTTTGGACGGAGTTGATTTGAAATTCCGTAAAAGCGAATTCGTTTCAATATTGGGACCTTCGGGCTGCGGAAAGACCACGCTTTTAAACATTGTGGGTGGTCTTGACAGGTATACCGATGGAGACCTGATTATAAACGGTAAAAGCACCAAGGATTACACGGACAAGGAGTGGGACACGTACAGAAACCACTCGGTTGGCTTTGTTTTTCAAAGCTATAATTTAATACCCCATCAAACGGTGCTCGAAAACGTTGAGCTTGCCCTTACCCTGTCGGGTATAGGTAAAGAGGAAAGACGTCAAAGAGCAAAGGCTGTATTAGAGCAGGTTGGCCTTGCCAATAAGCTAAAGAGCAGACCGAATCAGCTTTCGGGCGGACAAATGCAAAGGGTTGCAATAGCGCGCGCGCTTATCAACGACCCCGAAATTTTGCTTGCCGACGAGCCTACGGGCGCGCTTGACAGTAAGACGAGCGAGCAGATAATGGAGCTGCTTAAAGAGATAGCTAACGACAGGCTTATCGTTATGGTAACGCATAACCCCGAGCTTGCAGAAACGTATTCAAATAGAATTATCAGAATGCTCGACGGTAAAATCGTTGAAGACCCAAACCCCGTAACCGAAGAGGAGGAGGGTGTTGAAAAAGAGATTGAGTCTAATGAAAAACGCACCAATAAGGGTAGAAATAAGACCTCAATGTCCTTTAAAACGGCTTTATCGCTCAGTCTTAAAAACCTGCTTACTAAAAAAGCAAGAACTATTTTAGTATCGTTTGCAGGTAGTATCGGTATTATAGGTATCGCGCTTATACTGTCGCTTTCCTCGGGATTCCAGGGCTACATAAACAAGGTGCAGGCGGATACCCTTTCAAACTATCCCTTGACGATAAATTCCACAGCATCCGATATGAGCGCAATCCTTGAAAACGTATCCGGCAACGCAAGCGGCGCCGAGCAATATCCGACAGAAAACAAGGTTTACGCTGACGAAACGTTTTCAAAGCTTATGGAGGCTTACGGTCAGGCGCAGGTTTCTAACAATTTGGCAGATTTAAAAACTTATCTTGATAGCTCTGATTACGATAGAAATAAAATAAGCGCAATTCAGTACGTTTACAACGTGAACTTTATCGTTCACGGAACAGACGTGTACGGAAAAGAAAAGCAAGAGCTGCATACTGCGTTTGAAAAGCTTATGTCCTTGGGACTTGGTAACATGGGTGACGGTGAGTCGAGTAGCAGCTCCGGGCTTAGCTCGTTAGCCTCGTCGTTTATGAATTTCGGTGCGTGGAGTGAGGCTATTGATAACGAGGAGCTTATAAAAAGTCAGTACGACTTAGTCGGTACGGGAAGCCGTTGGGCTGATTTTGACAAGAGTGATGAGATAATGCTCGTAGTAGATACCTACAATCAGATTCCCGACTACGTTCTTCCTGCTCTCGGACTTATGGACGAGGACGAGCTCGTTTATCCCGTAATGGTTTCCTCTTTGAAAAATATGGGCATGACCGACGAAACGATAAGCCAAGTTTTGAAGGGTATGGGTATTGAAAAGGTGGAGCCGTCCGAAAAGAAGATTGATATCAATAATCTTTTAGGTAAGGAATTTTATATAACTCTTCCTTGCGAGCAATACGAAAAGGATGGCGCAATATACAAGCTGGATGATAAGAAGGTCAATGAAGGTAGAAAGGTAAAAATAGTTGGCGTAGTAAGACCTAAAGAGGGTGTTACCGGCGGAGCTTTAAAGAGCACGCTTATTTACAGTAAAGCCCTTACCGACAAATTAATAGGGGTTGTTGAGGATGCTCAAATCATTAAAGACCAATTGGCAACTCCAACGGTGGATGTTACTACAGGCAAGGCGTTTATGGGTGGCTTTACCTACGTAAGCAACCTTGAAAAATTCGGTCAGGTTGACAAGGATACCCCTCAATCTATCAATATATACGCAAACAGCTTTGAGGATAAAGACTATATCGCAAGCTTAATTGACGGCTATAACGAGGGTAAGCCCGACGAGGAAAAAATAATTTATAACGACTTTTTAGGCACTATGATGTCGGGTGTAACCAATATAGTTGACGCGGTTTCTTACGTGCTTATCGGCTTCGTTTCGGTATCACTTATCGTATCCTCTATAATGATAGGCGTTATAACCTATATTTCCGTGCTTGAGCGAATTAAGGAAATCGGTATTCTCCGTGCGCTTGGCGCGTCTAAAAAAGACGTTTCAAGAGTATTCAACGCCGAAACGCTTATTATCGGCTTGGCGGCAGGTCTTTTGGGTATAGCCGTTACGGTAATTTTAAATATACCTATAAGCTTTGTAATCTATAAGCTTGCCGAGGTAAAGGGCGTAGCAAGGCTTCCTTGGCTCGGAGGTGTAATCTTAGTTGTCATCTCTATGGGCTTAACTCTCTTAGCAGGACTTATTCCGTCTAAGATAGCGAGTAAGAAGGACCCGGTGGTGGCGCTTCGCACAGAATAATTTAAGGGCTTATAAGCTTCGCAATACTTTGTTTCTAAAAAGCGATAGTGACTGGGATGACCAACAAGGTCTATCCCATCCACTATCGCTTTTTGAGCCTCGTCTTGCTTGCTTTTAAGCCCTTAAATACTCGCAATAAACAAATTGCGTTAAATAAAGCTTTTCACGAGCCTTCTTTTACTTGTATCTACGCCTTTAAATGCTGTTTAATACGGAAATAAAAAGGGATGCAACGTCGCGTTGCCTTGCTTCTAAGCCCTTAAAATGAGTTTAAAGGCTTATAAACTTCGTTATACTTCGTTACTGTTTCAAAGGGACGACCACGATGACCGCAGAGGTCTATCGTGTCCGTCCCTTTTCACGAGCCTCGTCTAACTCGTTTCTAACCCTTTAAAAACTGCTTGATATAAGTACTGAACAAATGGAATGCAACGTCACGTTGTTTTCCCAAGCTTTGATGTTTAATTGCGTTTGGGCTGATAAATAGCCCCTCTCCGTCGCTATGCGCCACCTCTCCCAATGGGCGAGGCTTTAATTGTATAGATTCAAAAATACATCTTGCTTATCAAATTTTGGAATAAAAGGGCTCTCCGTGGGGGAGAGCCCTCGCTTTAGCGAGTGAGAGGGGGCAATTCGTGATGCTTTATATAAATAAAACGTTGCAATATAAAACGGTGGACTCGATTTTGGTCCACCGTTTTTTGATTAAATATTAGTCATCTAAATTGTCAAATAAAGAACTGTCGAAAAATTCTTTTAAGCTAATGCCTAAGCCCTCGCATAAAAATTGTATCGTTGCAAGCTTGGGGTTTTGACTCCTTCCAGAAAAAATACTGTTTACAGTCGACTGAATAATGCCGGACATTGTGCAGAGTTTATTTGGACTTATTTTTCGTTCGTTACAATATTCTAAAATTCTTTTTCCTACTGCTTCGTGCAATTTCATTTATGCTTCTCCTATAACTGTTTCTACATATAGAGTGTAACAATATAAGGAAAATTATGTTGTGCACACATTCACAAGTTGTGAATGTGTTGACATATTTCACGATAAAGGATATAATTATATTGTGAACACGTCGTTAATAAAATCTTGCTCCTTTTTTGGTCATAGGCAAGTGGAAGGAATAGGAGATTTAGAGAGTAAAATAGAAAGAGTAGTTGAGCAACTTATAAAAAGTGGGTGTGAAATTTTTTATTTTGGAGGATATGGAGATTTCGACGAGCTGTGTTATAAAGTTGTTACCAAGATGCAAGAGCAATATCGCCATATTAAGCGTGTATTTTGTTTAACGGACGAGAAATATCTTAGTTCGTATAAAAGACCTAAATGGATGTCTCTGTATGCCTGTGAGGAATATGTCTATTTTTACTTAAAATATGATTATTGGTATACTAAAATATATTTTAGAAATTGTGAAATTGTAAAACGGAGCGATTTAATTGTATTTTATGCGAGAGAGGATGAGAACAGTGGGGCGTATAAAATTTTAAAATACGCAACGAAAAATAAAAAACAATTTATAAACCTAATGGAAAAATAAACGGTGGACTCGATTTTGGTCCACCGTTTTTATATAGATAAATTTCGTTATTCTTTTATAGATAATTGCTCGCCGTTGACTACTATTTCAAACGAGCGGTTGTAGGTGCTTGCCCAGCTGAAAATCTTGACGGTCACGTTGCCGTTTTTCATAAAGCCAAGCAGGTCTTCTGCAATTTTTTCATTTCCGTTTGCGTAAAAGCAAGCAAATTCTTCTGCCGTTTTGAACTTAGCGCCGTCTGTTGGTCTGGACCCGCCCATAAGGGGCTTTCCGCTTAAAAAAAGCTCTACCGCGCAAAGCTTTTCGGTTAAGAATTTTTCGGCGTGTATAACTCCGTCCTCAGCGTCTTCATACCTGAAACGCGCGGTTTGATAGGTGAATTCCATTGCAAATTCCTCTTCGCCAAAGGTAAACGCCATATGATTGTTTGAGTTTGAGTTTGCTATTGCAATAAATTCCTGACCGCGATAATTATATATGCTTGCGCCGTATTTTTTAAGCTTTTCGTGTAAAAAATTAATAGCTTCCTTTCTTTCCATAACGCATATATTTTAACACGGACGGTTAAATTTTGTCAATGCTTTAGCCTTTAAATAAATGCGGTTGATTATTTATTTTTTATTATTTATTGACAATGCTTTTTAATTTTTGTTATTATATAACAAATAAGTATTTAGTATGGCTTAATAGGTGGAATATGAAAGGCGTAATGTTACCCAAAAGGATAGTTGCTTATAAAAATGCATTAGGCGTAGAGAATCTTAAAAAGCAAAAGCCCCTGCAAATAGGATTTAACGAAGAATCCCTTACCGTTTTACAGCCGGGAGGTTATATCGTTATAGATTTCGGCAAGGAAATTTGCGGTAGCTTGCGTATTTTGGTTGGCAATTCTACGGGCGATAGAAAGCTCAGAATAGTCTACGGCGAGTCCGTTTCGGAGGCTATGTCGAAAATAGGAGAAAAGGGCGCCACGAACGACCATATAGTAAGAGACTACGAGTATTTTATTCCAAGACTTTCGGATACGACCTTTACAAATTCCGGCTTTAGATTTGCAATGATTCAAAGCGTTGGCGAAACAACTGTGGAAATTAAGCACGCGGTAGTTATGCCTACGATTTTCAGCAAGCCGTTTAAGGGCAAATTCGTTTGCGACGACAAGGTCGTAAATAAAATTTTCTCTACGGCAGCCTACACCTTAAGGCTTTGTATTCAAAACGGCGTGGTTTGGGACGGAATCAAGCGCGACAGGCTCGTTTGGATAGGTGATATGAATCCCGAAACTCTTTCGTCCAACTGTCTTTTCGGCGAGCTTAAGGAGATAGAAAACTCTCTGACCTTTGCAAAGGAGCAATCTCCTCTTCCGCTTTGGATGAATAACTTTCCCACCTATTCGCTTTGGTGGATTGTGTGCTTAAGAGATTACTATTTCCAAAACAAGAATCACGGTTATCTTTTGGCTCAAAGAGAATATTTAAAAGGGCTTGTAAAGCAGCTTTTATCTTACGTTGACGAAGAAGGAAAAACCTTATACGGCTTTAATTTTATCGATTGGCCTACCCATTTCGTGGATGGGGATGAGGACGGGCAAAAGCGTCTTGATGAAATTACCGGCACGCATGCCTTAACCGTTTACGCAGTCAAATGCGCAAAAATCCTGCTCGAAATTTTGGGTGAGAGCGTGGAAGACTGCGACGAGCTTATTTCAAGGCTTTTAAAAACCGATTACCCCGTAGAAAAATACAAGCAAATTTCAGGTCTTAAATTAGTAGCCGGCATAGGCTCGGAAAGGGACTCTGCGTTGATTGCAGACGGCGGTGCAAGGGGCATGTCTACCTTTATGTCGTACTTTATTTTAAGAGGCGCGGCAGACGGCGGTTACGTGAGTGAAAGCATTGCTATGCTCAAGGATTATTACGGCGCAATGCTTGATTTGGGCGCAACCTCTTTCTGGGAGGATTTTGATATATCCTGGGCTGAAAATGCAGGAAGAATCGACAAGTTGCCTCGCAAGGGTAAAAAGGACGTTCACGGTGACTTTGGCGCCTTTTGCTATAAGGGCTTCAGGCACAGCTTTTGTCACGGCTGGTCAAGCGGCGTAGCGCCCTTTTTGATGAACGTGGTTGCAGGTATAGAAATCTTAAAGCCCGGCTGCGAGGAGGTCAGAATTACTCCAAGACTCGGCAGCTTAAATAACGTTAAGGTTGATTATCCTACTCCTCACGGCATTTTAAAGGTTGAGCATACTAAAAATACAGACGGCAGCATAACGACTAAGGTTGTCGCTCCAAGCGGAGTAAAAATCATAAAATGAATAAAATAGCTTTCAAAAACATAGAAATTCAAATAGTTGACGGAAGGGCATTTCTTACCAAAATAGGTAATATTGCAAGAAAAGAAGGGCAAGAGCTCGGGTATTTCACCTTTTGTGAGGCGAGTATTTCGGGCGAGAATAAAAACACTCATTTGGGCGCAAAAATGGCGCTTTCTACCGAGTGGGATAAGCTTAAGTATATTTCGCACAAAATAACGAACGACCTCTTAGAGGTCGTTTTGCGCTCTGAAAAGATAGAGTCCAAGGTTGTTTTCGAGGGCTTTGCGGACACTAACGCAGTGCGCGTTCATACCGAGTATACGAATATCTGCAATGAGGAAATTTGGCTTGAAGAGGCGTCTGCGTTTACAGCTTTAGGCTTGGGGGATATTACAGAGGAGCTTAAATTTACTAAGTTTACCCAAAGTCATCACAACGAGTGTCAGCCGAGAGAATTTACCTTTAAGGAGCTTGGGCTTTTTCTCGGTACGGGCGAAAGCCAACGAAAAATCTCTCACTCAAACGTCGGCAGCTGGTCGTCTAAGGAGGTGCTTCCTCAGGCGATTATTCAAATGCCCGACGGTAAGCTTACGATGTTTCAAATAGAGAGCAATAACAGCTGGTATTACGAAATCAGCGATAAATTCGGCATATATTATCTTTATTTGGGTGGGGCTAACTCCACCTACGGCTCGTGGAGCAAAAGGCTTAAAGAGGGTGAAAAATACACTGCGGTGAACGTTGCGCTCAGCTTTGGCGAGGATATAAGCGAGGTCGTTGGCAATATGACAGCATACCGTCGCCATATAATGGGAAGGTGCGTGAGTGACGCTCACTTGCCTACTATATTTAATGAATATATGCATCTTTCTTGGGATAATCCAAGCGAAGAAAATACTAAAAAGTGCGCTCCCGTCGCTAAGCTTGCAGGGGTTGAATATTACGTTATCGACTGCGGCTGGCACGACGAGGTTCCCACTCATCTTATATATCATTACGTAGGAAATTGGAAGGAGAGTAATCTGAGATTTCCAAGCGGAATCAGAAAAACGACTGATTATATACGCTCTCTCGGCTTGAAGCCCGGGCTTTGGATAGAGCCCGAGGTTGTCGGCTTTAAAAACAGAGAGATGATAGATTATTACGGCGAGGACGCGTTTATTAAGAGAAACGGCAAAATCGTAACCGTAATGAATAGGCTTATATTAGATTACAGACACCCGAGGGTAGTTGAATATATGTCCGAAACGGTCAGGAGAATGGTTGAAGACTACGGTGCGGAATATATTAAAATGGACTATAATCAGGATTTGGGCGTCGGTACGGAGGTCAATTCTGACAGCTTGGGCGAGGGCTTAGAAAGCTCGGCAAACGCCTTTGCAGATTGGGTTAAGAGTATGACGGAGAGGTTTCCTCACGTGATTTTTGAGGGATGCTCGTCGGGCGGTATGAGAATGGACTATAAAACGCTGTCTCTCTATCCCTTAGTTTCAACCTCGGACCAAGTCGATTGCTATAAATATCCGTATATCGCAGGCAATATTCTGTCGGCTGTCGCGCCAGAGCAGTCTGCGGTATGGAGTTATCCCGTAGGCGGTATTAACGGCGAGTGCTTAAGAGACGTATCAAAGGAATGGGCTGATAAAAACGTAGACGGGGACAGAGTTGCCCTCAATATGATAAACAGCTTTTGGGGCAGAATGCACCTCGCAAGCAATATTGGTCTTTTAGACGGCGAAAGATTAAATCTCGTTAAGGAGGGGGTTGAGTATTATAACCTGTTGACTCCTTTCAAAAAGAAGGCTTTGCCGTATTTTCCTATAGGTTTTACCCAAATGGCGGAAAAGACCGTCGCGTCGGGCTTAAGATGCGAAAAATCTATTCGCTTAGCCGTCTATAACTTGGACGGTGAGCTTGAAAAAAGAATACCTGTAAGCGGAAAAATAAAAGCCGCAAGCGTAGGATATCCTTCTTCAACCGAAGTGAAGGTCGGCTTCGAGGGGGAAATCTTAAAGGTCAATTTTACAAAAAACAGGCAGGCAGTTTTTGTGGAAATTGATATAGAATAAGCAAAAACCCCCACGTATAGGTCGATTATCGAGGAATAAAAGGGATTTATGAAAGTAAAAAGCAAAAGAATTTCGTTAGAAGAATTGACTACGGCGTATAAGCCGCCGAGAAAAAGTCCGCCTTATCCTTGGCTTCTTTTCAGAACGCTCGTCAGACTTTTATCTGTCGGCGAGCTCAGAAGGACTAAATTTTCTTACGAGCTTGTAAATATGAAAAAGCTTCCCAAGGGGCCTTGTCTTTTTCTTATGAACCACTCGTCGTTTATCGACCTTAAAATTGCATCTAAAATACTTTATCCAAGGTGTTACAATATCGTTGCAACCTCTGACGCGATGCTTGGAAAGGAGTGGCTTATGCGTAGGCTTGGTTGCATTGCAACCAATAAGTTTACGCCGGACGTTCCGCTTGTTTTCGATATGATGAGGCTTGCTAAAAAGCGCAGGAAAAGTATTCTTCTTTATCCCGAGGCAGGATATTCGTTTGACGGTACTGCTACGACCCTGCCGAAGAGCTTGGGCTCGTTGGTTAAGAAGATGGGAGTACCCGTTGTTACTGTAATAACCGATGGCGCGTATCTTTACGACCCACTTTATAACGAGCTTAAAAAGCGCAAGGTAAAGACCTCGGCAAAGGTTAAATTATTACTGTCTAAAGACGATATCAAAGTGAAATCGGCAGACGAAATTCAAGCGATGATTGAAGATGATTTTGCCTTTGATAATTTTAAGTCGCAATACGAAAAGGGAGTTCAAATAACCGAGCCTACGAGGGCGGACGGACTGCATAGAGTTTTATACCGCTGTCCGAGCTGTAACAGCGAGGGTAAAACGGTTGGCAAGGGCGAAGCTCTTACCTGTACGGCTTGCGGAAAGGCGTACCGCTTAGAGGAAAACGGCCGTATGAGAGCGTTCAACGGACAGACGGAATTTGAGCATATTCCCGACTGGTTTGCTTGGCAAAGAGAGTGTGTTAAAAGAGATATTTTAAGCGGAGAATACAATCTTGAAACAGAGGTTGAAATTGGCGCAATATACGGCTATAAGTCGTTTAATCTATTAGAAAAAGGTAAATTAACTCACAATAAGGACGGCTTTACCCTTGAGTTTTACGACAGTCAGGTAACCTATACCCAATCGCCTGTTTATTCGTATTCGGTAAACGCAGATTTTTATTGGTACGAGGGCGGAGATATAATCAGCTTGGGCAGCAGCGATATCTTGTATTACTGTTTTCCAAGCAGCGGCGTGCCCGTTGCAAAAATCAGGCTTGCAGCCGAGGAAATGTATAAACTCGCTAAAAATAAGAATAAATAATTAAAGGAAATAATATATATTTGCTATGATTGAAGAATTAAGAATGCTGTTAGACCTCGTGCTTTCGGCAGTGCTGGGGTTTTTAATAGGCTTTGAAAGAAAGCTAAGGTCAAAGGAGGCAGGAATAAGAACGCACACAATCGTAAGCGTCGGTTCGTGTCTTATGATGCTCATATCGCGCTACGGATTTGGCAGTCAGCCATCCGACGCCTCAAGGGTTGCCGCGCAAATAGTTTCTGGCATAAGCTTTTTGGGCGCCGGAATAATCGTTTACCGCAAGCACGAGGTAAAGGGCTTGACGACGGCTGCCGGCGTATGGGCTACTGCGGCGGTTGGTATGGCTTGCGGCGCAAGGCTTTATCTGCTTGCTATCTGCGCCTGTGCTATACTTATCGGCTTGCAGTTTATTTTCCATCTCCCTATTAAGCTTTTCAGGGCAAAAAGATACTATATACTGCGAATAGTATTTGAAGAAACGGGCTTCGAAAGGAAGATGGTTAAAGAGATTTTCAAGGTAGAGCATTACGCGCATTTACACGTGGAGCGGCAAGGCGAAAAGCTTCTTTACAGAGCAACCGTAAATACCGACAAGGAGTTTGATTCGGCAACGCTTGATGAAATAATGAAAAACACGCCGTGTATACTGTCAATTGAGCGCGGCGACGACAATTAAAAGGCTTATATGCTTCGCAAAAGTGCGTTACTGCTTTATGTTCCAAACCACAATGACCACAGAGGTCTATTGTGTCTTGTACCATAAAGCGAGCCTTCTTTTGCTCGCATCTAAGCCTTTTTTAATAAGTTTAAGGCTGTAAAAGTGCGTTACTGCTTTATGTTCCAAACCACAATGACCACAGAGGTCTATTGTGTCTTGTACCATAAAGCGAGCCTTCTTTTGTTCGCATCTAAGCCTTTTAATATGTTTAAGGCTGTAAAAGTGCGTTACTGCTTTACAATTATAAATCACAGCTTATAAAATAAGGTTGAGCGTTGTTATACCGCGCTATTAAAATTTAAAAGATGAAAAAGGGCTGATGCAAAACGCATCAGCCTTTGGTTTAATTGTCGGTTAATTTCCGTCTTTAACAGTGTTTACTAAGCCTACGAGCTTTTGAAGCTCACTCGGAATAATAATCTTAGTTGCCTGACCGTCGCCAACCTTTTCTAACGCTTCAAGCTTTTTAAGAGTCAAGTAAGCCTCGTCGGGGTTTGCCTCGTTTATCATACGGATAGATTCTGCGTGCGCCTCATGTATGCGCAAAATAGATTGCTTTTCAGCCTCAGCCTTTAAAATTGCCGCTTGCTTTTGAGCCTCTGCTCTTAAAATTGCAGATTCCTTTTCAGCTTCAGCCTCTAAAATCTGACTTGCCTTTTTACCTTCTGCGACCAAGATGTTGCTTGCCTTTTCGCCTTCCGCCTTTAAGATTGCCTCACGGCGTTGACGCTCAGCCTTCATTTGCTTTTCCATCGCGTCTTGAATTTCTGCAGGGGGCTTAATGTTTTTAAGCTCGACACGGGTAATTTTAATACCCCAAGGGTCGGTTGCCTCGTCTAAGATGCTGCGAATTTTTGCGTTAATGGTATCGCGAGAGGTTAAAGTGTTATCAAGCTCTAAATCACCGATGATATTTCTCAATGTCGTAGCTGTTAAGTTTTCAATCGCCATCAACGGTCTTTCTACGCCGTAAGCGTATAATTTAGCGTCGGTTATCTGATAGAAAACTACCGTGTCGATTTGCATTGTTACGTTATCCTTGGTGATAACGGGTTGAGGAGCAAAATCTGCTACTTGTTCTTTTAAAGAAACTATTTTTGCAACGCGCTCAACTATAGGAATTAAAAAGTGAAGTCCCGTTTGCCACGTTTTGTCGTAAGCGCCGAATCTTTCGATTACGTAAGCTTTAGCTTGAGGAACGATTTTAATGCCTGATATAACTAATATCAAAACGATTAACAGTACTGCTGAAATTGCTATTATTGCAGGTATCATATTTATTCTCCTTTTTTAATCTTTTACATTAACTATTAATTTGTTGCCGTCTATTTTGCAAACGGTAACTAAGGTGTTTTCAGAGATATTCTCTCCGCCAAGTGACCTTGCGCTCCAAATTATGGAATTTACTTTAACTGCGCCCTGAGCTAAATCGTTATTGATTTCTTCTACGACTATACCCGTATGGTTGAGTATAAGCTCTAAGTTCGTTTCGCTTCCGTTTCGTTTTTGAAGAAGCTTTTTTACCAGCTTTCTCGTGCTGACGAGCAGAATCGTCGAAAGAGATAAGAATATCGCTATTTGCCAAACCAGCTGCAGGTTTTGGAAGATTGCAGTTATTATTACTAAAACGAGTGAGGCTATTGCAAACCAAATCGCAAACAAATCAACCGTTATTATTTCGATAACGAGTAAAACGAGCGCGACGCATAGCCAGATTATCCAATACATAAAAACCTCCTTTTATACTTATATCTTTTTTATAGTATACAATAATTAGCGTACAAAGTCAATGGTTAACGAAAAATAGCGCCGAGCATTTATTTTTTTATATCGTCGTGTGGGTCGGGGTTTACGTAGCAGGTTTTAAAGTCGGTGTAAATTACGCTGCCCGGCTTTGCCTGAGGGGGCTTTTTAACGAATTTTTTAAGACAGTAATCAACCGGCACCTTCGCGCCTTGCTTTGCGTCGCTATAAAAGGCGCAAATTTCAGCGGCAGCCTCTATAACCTTATTCGGTATTTGCTCGCCCTTGGTTTCTACGATTACGTGAGAGGAGTGGAAGCCCTTGGTGTGAAGCCATAAGTCCTCTTTAAACGCGCGTTGGGTAAGCCTGTCGTTTTGCACGTTGTTTTTACCGCATTTTATTATATATCCGTCTGTCTCAAAAACCCTGTACGCGCTCTCTTCAACCGTTTTGGGCTTGAATTTCGGCTTAGGTAAAAGCCCTTCCTTTATAAGCTCATCCTCTAAGTCCTTAAATTCCGAAATTTCAGCTGCCTGGTTTATAAAAAGCATTACCGTATTTAAGTAAGAAAGCTCTTTTTCGGTCTGCTCCTTTTGAGGCAATAAAATCTCAATAGTGCGCTTTTCCTTTGCGTATTTTTTAAAATATCTCTGTGCGTTTTTGCTTGGAGACAGCTGTTTGTCGAGAGCTATTTTTATCGGCTTATAATCGTCGTAATAGTTTTCGAGCTCGCAGCTGTCCATACCCTCCTTAAGACGGTAGATATTAGCCGTAATAAGTTCGCCCTTAATGCGTAAAAGGTCTGCGTCCTTGCATTGTAAAAGCTTTTCGCTTTCGCCCTGCAGCTTTTTGCCAAGCTTTTTAATCAGAGCGTAAACCTTGTCGGTGAGAAGCTTTTTCCTTAAAGCAAAAGCTTTGTTTTTATCCTTGTTGGTGTAGAAATCCTCGTAGGCGTCGGCAATCGTTTCGTAATACCTTTTTTCGCCTTGAATTGATAAATAATCGGCAACGTAAACGTCTTTAAGCTTGCCCTCGCCGCATACGTTTGGCTTAATTTCTGCGTTGTATATGAAATTGTAAAGCCTTGTATAAAGGTCTTCTACAGAGGTAAAGCTCTCGCATCTTTTAGCCCCTTCGACTGCCGTCGGGTAGGCAAGGCCCTTTACGTTTTCAAAGATGAATTTTGCTAAATCTTCGCAGTTATAGTTAGATAATCGACTTATAGCCTCGCTTTTATCGGTTAATTCTATCTTATCCTGCGGCTTTGGAAGGTGGTATTCAGCGCCCGAAAGGGTAACCCTTGTGGTCGCAACGTCGAGTGGGGCGTTTTTTTGACAGCCTAAAATAATTCCGTTTTCGGTCAGAATAAGGTTAGAGTATTTACCCATAATTTCGGCGTACAACACCTTTTTGACCGTTTCTTTAAAATCGTTTCTTCCCGAAAAGGTAATTTTAACTATTCTTTCAAAGCCGACAAGCTCAACGCTTTCTATCATAGAGCCTAAGAGGTGCTTTCGAAGCAGCATACAAAAGCCCATTGCGGATTTGGGGTTTGCCTTTTCCTCTCTCGTAAAGGCAATTCGGCAATTTTCCGCATTAGACGACAAGACGAGAGTGCGATTGCCCGTAAAGGAGTGAGTCAGAAGATATACGTCGTCCTTGTCGGGCTGGCTGACCTTATTTATTTTCGCGCCCTTCAAAATGCTGTTAAGCTCTTTGGCTACGTGGTATAATGAAAATGCGTCCTGAGCCATTTCGTACCTCCCGAAAACAGTAACTACTAATATATTATATATAAAAAATAAATAAAAGTAAAATTTATAGTGATAAAAATTTGCAAAAGTGAGTAAAATGTGCTAAAATACATATCGAACGTTAAATAAAACAACCGATTTAGGAGTTAAATTATGAAATACGTAGTAGAAAAAGGCGAAAAGAGCACCGTAAAAGTAACCATTACCTTAAACACGAAGGAATGGGACGAGGCTCAGGTATTGGCTTACAACAAAACCAAGAACAAATATCAAATTCAAGGCTTTAGAAAGGGTCACGTTCCAAAGGCTGTTATCGAGCAGTATTACGGCAAGGGCGTTTTCTTTGAGGACGCTATAAACGAGGCTTTCTCTAAATATTATTTTGATATTTTAGAAAAAGAAACAGAAATCGAGCCTATTGACAGACCTGACGTAGCAATCGACAAGATTGACGAAAAGGGACTTAAGATGACTGCAACCGTTCCCGTAAAGCCTGAGGTTACTATCGGCGCTTACAAAGGTATAAAGGTTGACAAAGTTGAGTATAATGTAAACGACGACGATATCGCAACCGAGGTAAACAGACTTTTAGAGCAAAACGCAACCGAGGTAAACGTTGAGGGCAGACCTTGTCAAAACGGCGATATTACCGTAATTGATTACAGCGGAAGCGTTGACGGCGTTAAATTTGAGGGAGGCACGGCTGAAAAGCAAAACCTTACCTTAGGCAGCGGAATGTTCATCCCCGGCTTTGAAGACCAAGTAGTTGGTATGAATATCGGCGACACCAAGGACATCAACGTAAAATTCCCCGAAAATTACGGCGCTGAAGACCTTAAGGGTAAGGACGCGGTATTTACCGTAACCCTTCACGAAATCAAGGAGAAAAAGACCCCCGAGCTTACCGACGAATTCGTTAAGGAAAAGGCAAACGCAGAGTCTGTTGACGCATATAAGGCAAGCGTTAAGGAAAGACTTGAAAAGGCTAACGCTCAAAGAGCTGAAAGAGAAATCGAGGATAATCTTATCAAGGCTATTACCGATGCGAGCGATGTTGAAATTCCCGACGCGTTAGTTGAAAGAGAAATTGATAATATGATTCAACAAACCTCTTACAGACTTATGTATCAAGGCTTAAAGTTTGAAGATTATCTCAAATATACCGGTCAAACCGTCGAGGCTTACAGAGAGGGCTGCAAGGAATCTGCAGTCGGCCACGTTAAGACTCAGCTCGTAATCGACAAGATTATCACCGACGAGAAGCTTGACGCAACCGAGGAAGAAATCGAGGCTAAGCTTGCAGAGCAGGCTGAATCTGTTGGTAAGAGCCTTAAAGAGTACAGAAAGTCAGTAAACGACAAGCAAATCGGTTATATTGAAAACGGTATTATTATCGACAAGCTTTTCAAGTTTTTAAAGGAGAATAACGAAATAGGCGCTCCTGCTAAAAAGCCTGCTACTAAAAAGACTGCTACCGCTAAGAAAACAACTGCAAAAAAGGCAGAAGAAAAAGTAGACGAAGAATAATAAACGAAGGGGGTAATTTTTAATTACCCTCTTTTTATCCCAAATTAAAAAATGGCTATCTCCCATCTCGTGACTGATATTCAAAGTTTTATATGCTACGCAATACTAGTTTTTTTACGATTTTTTACAATTCCTACGACCAACTAGGTCGCTTCCTTGTAAAAATTTCATAAAAATCCCGTCTTGCTCGCATCTAATCCTTTTCATAAAAATCAGTCATACGATGTGATATAGCAAAAAATAAAACAAAGGGGAACAAATATGGCACTTATACCTATGGTCATTGACCAAACCGATAGAGGAGAACGCTCTTACGATATATACTCTAAGCTTTTAGAGGAGAGAATAATTTTTATTACGGGCGAGATAAACGACGCTTTGGCTAACACCGTCGTAGCTCAGCTTTTATACTTAGAGGCAAAGGCTCCTCAAAAGGATATTACTATGTATATAAACAGCCCGGGCGGCAGCGTATCTGCAGGGCTTGCAATATACGATACTATGAATTATATTTCTTGTGACGTCGTTACTATTTGTATCGGTATGGCGGCAAGCATGGGCGCGTTTTTACTCTCAAGCGGAGCAAAGGGCAAGAGATATTCTCTTCCTTCAAGCGAGATTATGATTCATCAGCCCTTGGGCGGCGCTCAAGGTCAGGCAAGCGATATAAAAATTCAGGCAGAGCATATTTTAAAAACCAAGAAAAAGCTCAACACAATCTTGGCGAATAATACAGGCAGAAGCTTTGAAGAAATCGAGAGGGCAACAGACAGAGATAATTATTTAAGTGCTGACGACGCTCTCGTTTACGGGCTTATCGACAAGATTTTTTATAATAGAAAAGGAGAGTAAATGGCTAATTTTTTAGATAAAGAACACGAGGCTGTCTGTTCTTTTTGTAATAAACCGAGAGAAAAGGCAAGAAAGCTCGTAAGCGGACCCAACGGCGCGCATATTTGCGAAGAGTGTATAGAAATTTGTCAAGAAATTATAAGGCTTGACAGAGAAAAGTCCGAATACGAGGGTATTAAGCTTTTAAAGCCTCAGGAAATTAAAGCCGAGCTTGACAAGTATATAGTGGGGCAAGACAAGGCTAAAAAGGTTTTGTCGGTAGCCGTGTATAATCATTATAAAAGAGTAAATTACAGGGGAAATCTTACCGACGATACCGAGATTGAGAAGAGTAATATTTTGCTTTTAGGTCCTACGGGTAGCGGTAAAACCCTGCTTGCAAGAACGCTTGCAAAAATTTTGAACGTTCCGTTTGCCGTTGCAGACGCTACGACCTTAACCGAGGCAGGCTACGTTGGCGAGGACGTTGAAAATATACTTTTAAAGCTTATTCAAAACGCCGACTATAATATAGAAAAGGCTCAAAGGGGCATAATTTATATTGACGAAATAGACAAAATTGCTAGAAAGACAGAAAACGTTTCTATAACTCGCGACGTTTCGGGGGAGGGCGTTCAACAAGCACTTTTAAAAATCATTGAGTCAACAATTGCGTCGGTTCCACCACAAGGTGGAAGAAAGCACCCTCAACAAGATTGTATTAGAATTGATACCACCAATATTTTATTTATATGCGGTGGCGCGTTCGTGGGGCTTGATAAAATCGTTGCAAGGCGTAAGGACAATTCCTCGTTTGGCTTTGGCGGCGAAATTAAGGCTGAGGGCGAAAATACGAGCGTGTATTTAGAGGACGTTCAACCTCAAGATTTAACTAAGTTTGGGCTTATTCCCGAATTCGTGGGAAGAATGCCTATAACGGTTAGTCTTCACTCGTTAGACGAAATTGCTCTCGTCAAGATTATGACCGAGCCTAAAAACGCAATCGTTAAGCAATATAAAAAGCTCGTTGGCTTTGACGACGTAGAGTTAGAGGTTACCGACGACGCCGTTTTAGAGGTTGCAAAACGCGCGATAGAACTTAAAACGGGCGCAAGAGGTCTCAGAACTATTTTTGAAAACCTTATGCTTGACAGTATGTATCATATTCCAAGCGAAAAGGATATTCAAAAGGTTGTAATAGACAGAGAGGTTGTTTTAGGTAAAAAATCGCCGATTTTAATTAAGCAAGAAACAGCTTAAAGTTTCACGTAAAACTTAAACCGAGCGTTAGCCGAACCCCTTGTAGGGAATCGGCTAACGCTCGGTTTTTTGATTATATTAAAAATTATTTATTATACCTGTCAATACACAAAATATCGGCAGGGTCAATGTCTAGAACAGCGCAAATATTAGCAAACGTATCTAACGATGGTAGTTTTTTACCGTGAAGATAGCAAGAAATTTGCGATTGTTTAACTCCAATTTTTTCTGCAAGCTCAGATTGTTTTATATTGCTGTGTTTTAAAGCATCTATTAAATTATCTTGAATTTGTTTTAAAGTTATCATTTCATCACCTCTAAAAACATTTTATACCTATTGGACATAAAATGCTTGACTTATATCCATTAGATATAATATAATTAAATTAAGGAGGTATTTATGGAA
>JAZNDO010000023.1:0-6284 GCA_045588105.1 Christensenellaceae bacterium
GGGCTGTATTTTGCCGGTGAGGTCATTGACGTAGACGCTCTTACCGGTGGTTTCAACATAACGGTTGCAGCATGTACCGGTTACGTTGCCGGCAACTCTTAAAAATTTTATACAAGGGGAATAATTATGATTAATATTGCATTAGACGGTCCTGCAGGTAGCGGAAAATCTACCGTTGCAAAAATCTTATCAAGAGAGCTTGATATTTTATATCTCGACACCGGCGCAATGTACAGAGCGTGCGGTTTAAAATGCGTTAAGATGGGCGTTTCTGTTAAAGACGAAAACGCAGTTTCAGCATTTATCAATGATATAAACCTTAAAATTGAGTATAAAAACGGTGCTCAAGTTACTATTTTAGACGACGACGACGTTTCAACGGCAATAAGAAGACCGGAGGTTTCAATGCTTGCCTCCGACGTTTCAGCCCTTAAATGCGTAAGACTTAAAATGGTTGAAATGCAAAGAAAAATCGCCGAGTCCTTAGACTGCGTTTTAGACGGAAGAGATATAGGCTCCTTCGTTTTACCAAACGCAAAATATAAGTATTTTGTGACTGCGGATAGCAAGGTCAGAGCAGAAAGAAGATATAAAGAGCTTATAGAAAGAGGTACACCCGTAGAATTCGACGCTTTGCACGAGGAAATCAAGCAGAGAGATTATAACGACAGCCACAGAGATTTCGCTCCCTTAAAGCAAGCGGACGACGCAGTCGTTGTCGACACCTCAAATATGAGCATCGACGAGGTTGTAAATTATATTTTATCCGACGTGAGGAGTAGATAATAGATGTTTCATAAAATTTGCAGGCGAATAGTTTTTCCTATTTTCAAGCTTTTATACAGAATGAAATATAAGGGCTTGGAAAATTTGCCTAAGGATGAAAATTATATAATCGTTTCTAACCATTTGGGCATTATTGATTGCTTTGCGATTGCAATTATTCATAGGCAAAAAATCTATTTTATGGCCAAAAAAGAGCTGTTTGATAAGAAGCTTAAGGCTAAATTTATAAGATGGCTCGGCGGAATTCCCGTTGACAGAGAAAAATTGGATATTACAACAATCAAGGAGTGCTTTAAAACTATTAAAAACGGAGATAACTTAGTTGTTTTCCCCGAGGGCACGAGAAATAAAAGGGTAGATGAGACAGACCTTCTTCCGCTTAAGGGCGGCGCAAATCTTATCGCCTTTAAAACGGGCGTAAAAATCGTTCCCGTAGGCATGGCTAAAAAGTTCAAGATTTTCAGAAAAAATCATATGTATATAGGCGAAGCGTACGATTATTCGAAGTACAAGGGCGAAAAGCTCTCGTCCGAGCTTTCGGAAAAACTTACCGAGGATATGAAAAACCGCCTTATATTCTGCATTTCTAAGGCAAGAGAGTTTGCCGAGGAGTCTAAGAAATGAAGGTTGTGTTAGCAAAGAGCAGCGGCTTTTGTATGGGCGTTAAACGCGCAGTTGATACCGCAAAAAGCGTTTACGGTAAAGGCGTTTACGTGCTCGGTGAAATTATACATAACGAGAGCGTAATCAAAGAGATTGAAAAGCTCGGTACGACCTTTATAGAGGATATAAGTCAGATTGACGGGGGCACGCTGATTATTCGCTCGCACGGCGTAGGAAAAGCAACCCTTCAAGCCCTTCAAAGCAAAAACGTAAAAGTAATTAATTGCACCTGTCCGTTTGTAATAAAAACTCAAAAAATCATAGAAGAGCATTACTTAAAGGGCTATAAAATTATTATTGCAGGCGAAAAAAATCATCCCGAAGTAATCGGGCTTAACGGCTGGTGTGACAATTCGGCAATTATTGTCGACGAAAATTATGAGGGCGTTGAGCTCGATGAAGACGAAAAAGTTTGTATAGTATCGCAAACGACGTATTCTGTAGAAAAATTTGAAAAAATATTAGAATTTTTTAGCAAAAAAACGTTAAAAACAGTTGAAATTTTTAAAACAATTTGCTATACTACAAGAGAGCGTCAAGAAGAGGCAGAAATATTGTCGAAAACCTGTGATGCAATGGTAGTAGTCGGTGGCAAAAATAGTAGCAATACTAAGAAACTGATGAGCATTTGTCAAGGAAACTGCAAGAATGTATATTTCATTTCAAATCCTGATGAGCTCGAATATGAAAAATTAATAAATTTTAAAAAGGTAGGTATTGTTGCTGGGGCATCGACGCCCAACGAACAATCAATGGAGGTTTTCTTAAACATGGAAAGTACAGAAGTAAAAAGCTCAGTAATGGAAGAAGCATTAAGCGCAATCGATGAACAGAAGTTCAGAAGAGGTCAGAAGATAACTGCTACTATATCGGCAGCTAACGATGACGGTTTAGCGTTGTACATCAACAACACTAAAAAAGAGATTATTCTTCCCAAAGACGAAATTGACTGCGAAAGTTATGACAAAGCAGTTTACGCTGCAAAAGTTGGCGACGAAATCGAAGTTATGATCGTAGGGCTTAACCCCGTTGTTTTGTCCGAAAAGGCAATCAAGGCTCAAAAGGAAGAGGAAGAGGTCGTTGCTAAATTAAAGGACGGCGAAATTTTCACCGTAACCGTAACCGGTTCAAACAAGGGCGGTCTTGTTGCTAAACTCGGTTCATACGACGTTTTCGTTCCTTCTTCTCAAATCAGAATAGGTTTTGTTAAAGACCTTGAAAAGTACGTTGGCAAGCAACTTCGCTTAAAGGCTGAAAAGGTTGAATCTAACGGCAGAAGAAAGCAAATCGTTGGTTCTCAAAGAGTTATTCTTGAGGCTGAAAAGGCTGAAAGAGATGCTGCAAGAGAGGCTAAAGAAGAGGCATTCTTCTCATCTATCAACTCTGGTGACGTTGTTACCGGTAAGGTTGTAAGATTTGCAGCTTTCGGCGCATTCGTAGAGGTAAACGGCTTCGACTGTCTTGCTCCTCTTTCCGATTTATCTTGGACCAACGCTAAGACTCCTGCTGAGGTTTTAGAAATCGGTAAGGAATACGAATTCAAGGTATTAAAGTGCGAGAGAGAGACTAAGAGAGTTTCTCTTGGTTACAAGCAGCTTCAACCAAAGCCATGGCAGCTTGCAGCTGATAAGTACGCTATCGGCGAAACCGTTAAGGGTAAGGTTGTAAGAATCGTAAGCTTCGGCGCATTCGTTGAGGTTGAAAAAGGAATCGACGGTTTAGTTCACGTTTCTCAAATTTCTCACGAGTGGCTTGAAAACCCAACCTCCGTATTAAACGAGGGTGATGAGGTAGAAGCTAAGATTTTGGATATGGACGTTGAAAAAGAGAAAATGACTCTTTCTATCAAAGCTCTTACTCCTGCTCCTGAGGGCGTTCAAAAGCCAAGAAGAGAAAAGAAGGAAGACGTTGCAGCTGACGGCGAAGAAAAGGCTGAAAGAAAGCCAAGAAGAGAAAGAAAGCCTGAAGTTAACGACGACGAGCCAAGAGAGTGGACCGAAGGCGGTCTCGGTGGCATTTCGTTAGGCGACCTTCTTAAAAAAGACTAATCTGAAAATAATTGTGGCGTAGCTTTTTGCTACGCCATTTTTATATTCTTTTTTAGTTACAAAACTAAAATCAACTGCTTGAAAATCACGCTCTTAATGCTTGGCTTAAGTTATCAAGCTTAACCTTTTGTTTAAAAAAAGCACGCTATATTTCGCAGATTGCAAAATATAGCGTGCTTTTCCTTTATTTAAGCTTGTTATTAGCTTTTAGATTGAATGTTCTGCCTTTTTGCTGAGCTTAGAATTTATAAATTCTATAAGCTTAGTTAATATTTTACCTAAGGTTATATCAAACTGAATAAGTGCAATAAGCATTACCATATAAGGCCATAGAGTAGTTATATCAGTTAAAATATTAGTCAAGGTAAATATTCCCATACCGAATATCAAAAGCAGCGTTATCGTTACCGTTAATGAAATCATTACGACCAAGCGATACGCGTTATAAGGCTGACAAATTATGTGCATATAAGCAAGTCCGCCCAAGGTTATTGCTGCAACCATATACGCGTTTTTCATATCGACTAATAAAACGGGGTTTGTAATATTCTTAGCGCAAAGCTCGTAGACCAATATATTTAATATTAAAATGCAAGCGCCCGGTATAGAGTGCGAGAAAATATAACCAACGAATTTTCCGCTGACCTTATTTCTGTTAGCCTCCATAGAAAGTGCAAACGAGCCTATACCTATTACCATAAGCTCAAGCATCGTAAGCATCGAGCTTGTGAAGGGGAATAATTCCTTCCTAAGTATTGAAATAATTGCGAACGACGTTGTAAACAAGGTTTTCATAAGGAAGAGAGAAGAGGATTTCTGAATATTGTTTATAACCCTTCTTCCTTCGCCAACTACTGCAGGAATTGAGTCGAAGTTGTTATCCATCAAAACTATATGGGCAATACTCTTAGTTGCGTCGCTGCCCGTTGCAACCGTAATAGAGCAGTCTGCCTCCTTCATAGCCAATATGTCGTTTACGCCGTCGCCGGTCATTGCAACCGTGTGGCCCGCAGATTTCATTGCTTGAACGAGGATTGCTTTTTGCTCGGGCGAAACTCTGCCAAATACGTTGTATTTGTTTGCAATGCTTACGACCTCTTCATCGCTCATTCCGTCTAAGCTTACGTATTTGTCTGCGCCTTCAACGCCTGCGCGCCTTGCTACCTCTGAAACGGTCATTGGGTTATCACCCGAAATAACCTTGACGTTGACGCCGTTTTTCTTAAACCAATCAATGGTTTTTATTGCCTCTCTACGAATATTGTCGCTAAGGGTAATAAGAGCGAAGGGCTTCATATCGCCGGGGATTTTATCGTCACTTATATCCTTATCCGAATGGGCTAAAAGCAAAACTCTTTGACCTAATGAGGTGTAGTGGTTAATTTGATTTGTAAGCGTTTCGGTCAGATATCTTTTTCCCAATATAAATTCCGGCGCGCCGATTGCAAACGTGCCTTCGTTTTTATTGTTAAAAACAAAGCTTACGGCAGAATATTTACGGTCAGAAGAAAAAGGTATCGTTTTTGACGCAATAAGCTTACATTTTGAACCGAAATAATTTCTGAGGGCTTGAGACGTTTGGTTGTTGTCCTTTAGCGCGTGCTGCATCGAAGAAACTATATCGTTTACTGAGTGCTTGTATTTACCGTTGTATAAAACGCAGTTGGCAACCTTCATCTTGCCGTCAGTTATAGTACCCGTTTTATCCAAGCATAATACGTCGACTCTTGCAAGCATTTCAAGCGAAAACATATCTTGCACGGACGTGTTTCTGTTTGCAAGCCTTATAACGCCTACTGCTAATGCTAAGGTTGTTAAAAGGAACATTCCTGCCGGAATCATACCGATTATTACCGACGCGGACTTAGTAACGACCTCCCTAAGTCCTTCGCTTGTAAGAGCGTTTCCTGTCGCTAAAACGACTTCAACCTCTTTACTGTCAATTTTTACAATTTTAATAGGATTAGCCAATACGTGATTATAATTCGTTATAAAGCAACCGATGCTTATAGGTATAATTAAGATACCGATAACCTTTATAATCCAACGGAGAGTAGTCATAATCTCCGACTTTGGCTTTTTAAACTTTTTAGCTTTGGCAGAAAGCTTTTGAATATATCTTTCTTCGCCAACGCAGTCTGCTACGGCAAATGCGCTTCCGCTTACTACGAAGCTTCCCGACAAAATCTTGTCACCTGTATATTTTTTAATGGGGACTGATTCACCCGTAAGCATAGATTCGTTTACTTCAATCATACCGTCGATTACAGTACCGTCGATTGAAATTTGATTTCCTGTAGAAAAGCTGATAATATCGTCTAAAACTATATCCGTTACGGACAGCTCATCGATTTTTCCGTTTCTTAAAACCTTTGCCGTAGGCTCGTTTAAAATCGATAGCTTTTCAATTGATTTTTTAGCCTTTATCTCTTGAACTATACTAATTGTAAGATTTGCCGCATAAATAAATACGAAAAAGTAATTTGCGCCAAACGGCTCGCCAACGGCGATCAGCGCAATAACGCAAAGCACGCATAAAAAGTTAAAAAAGGTAAGCAGGTTAGAAGCAATAATTTTTGCTGACGAACGAGTCATTTGCTTGCCTCGAGCGTTTATTTGATTTTGCGAAACCCTTTTTTCAACCTGAGTCGAGGTAAGACCGACCTTTAAGTTAGGCTTAAATCTGTCTTTATCCTCAACGGGTATAACCGCCTTATTTGACTTTCTTCCCTTATGCGATTTTTTTATCGGCATATGAGGCTTTATAAACTCATCAATGGTGTTGTC
>JAZNDO010000024.1:0-6381 GCA_045588105.1 Christensenellaceae bacterium
AAATGCTACTTGATAAGAGTAGATTCTATCGAAACTAACGTTTCTCCAGAATGACAATATGAAGGGTGGAGCGTCACGCTCCCTCGCATCTAAGCATCTAAATGCTACTTGATAAGAGTAGATTCTATCGAAACTAACGTTTCTCTAGAATGACAATAGGAAGGATGCAACGTCACGTTGCTGACCAAAGAGGTCTATCCCTTTCAATTCCAATTTGCGAGCCTTGCCTACCTTGCATCTAAACCTTTAAATGCACTTGGTAAGCGTAGATTCTATCGAAACTAACGTTTCTCCAGAATGACAATAGGAAGGGTGGAGCGTCACGCTCCCTTGCATCTAAACCTTTAAATGTGGCTTTACAAGAGTAAGGAAATATCAGATGCAACGTCACGTTGCTGTCACTCTGGAGCGAAGCGATAGAGTCTCGTTGTATAAAAGTAGATTTTATTATTAAATAAATTTGTTAGACCAAAATCTATAAAACGTAGTGGGGAATTTATGATTCGCGTTAAAGAAAAGGCTATTGCCGACAAAAACTTAATATCGGAAATAGCAAACGCTTTAAGCGTGTCAGATAAATTTTCCGAGCTGCTTATCAGCCGAGGCTATGACAGTGTTGAAAAGGCTTATAAGCACGTTAATCCAAGCCTTAACGACTTATACGACCCGTTTATGCTCAACGGCGTAGGCGAGGCTGTAGAAAGAATTACTATTGCTAAGCAAAACGGAGAAACCGTTGTCGTTTACGGCGATTACGATGCCGACGGTATTACTGCCGTGACGGTTTTATGCCGCAGTCTTAAGATTTTCGGAATAAACGCAATACCGGTTATTCCCGAGCGCGAGGACGGCTACGGACTTACCGAAGGCGTTTTATCGCGTGTTTTAGAAGAATATTTCCCCGACCTGATAATTACGGTTGACTGCGGAATTTCGGCAGTCAAAGAGGTTGAATACCTCGCAGATTTGGGTGTTGACGTCATCGTAACAGACCACCACGAAATACCCTCTGAAATTCCAAGCTGCATCGTAATAAACTGTAAGCTTTGCGATTATCCCTTCGACGGGCTTTGCGGCGCAGGCGTGGCGTACAAGCTTTCAAAGGCTTTAATCGGCAGCAGGGCAGACGACTTTTTAGATTTGGTTGCGATTGCAACGGTCGCCGACAGTATGCCTCTCGTGTCAGAAAACAGAGTGTTGGTCAGCGAGGGATTAAAGAGAATAAAAAGCGGAAGATGTTCAAAAATCGTCAAGGCAATAGCTTCGGTGGGCGGTTTAAAGGATGTAAATTCCGCGTCAATTGCATATACGGTTGCGCCAAGAATAAACGCAGCCGGCAGAATGGAAAACGCGCGATTAGCTCTTCAGGCTTTTATGAGTGACGACAGTCAAGAGATAGAGTCCTTAGCAAAGCTTTTAAACGATTTTAACGTAAAGCGACAGGCTGAATGCGACGGCTTATACAAGACCGCAAAGGCGATGCTTGTGACTAAATCGCCCAATAATCGTGTTATAGCCCTATATAGCAAGGAGTGGAAGGCAGGGCTTATAGGTATTGTAGCCGCAAAGCTGGTGGAGGAATATTCAAAGCCGGTTATACTGTTTACAGAGCGTGACGGAGTCTTGCACGGCAGTGCGCGCTCGGTTGTTGGCGTAAATATTTTCAAGGCTTTGTCGCACGTGAAGGAGCATACAAAGGATTACGGCGGACATGCTCAAGCAGCAGGCGTAACCTTAGATATAAATTGCTTTGAGGCTTTTGAAAAAGCCTTAAACGAATATCTCGTTCAACATTGCGACGTAGGTGATTTCGTTCAGGAAACCGAGGTCGAAGAGCTGATAGATAGCAAGTTTACCTTGGAGTTTGCCAAGGAATTATCCCTTTTAGAGCCGTTTGGCGTAGGTAACAAAAAGCCGATTTATGCATTGGAATGCTCAAGGGCTTATGCATCGCCGCTTAAATTCGGCTCGCCTCACGTATCCTTCAAAACGGAGCACTTGGAGCTTTTGATGTTTAACGGGTATGAAAGCTTGAGTCTTTTAAACGCAGAGATGCCCAAAACCGTAGTTTTTGAACCAAACGTGTCTATTTTTAACGGAAGAGAATCGTTGAAGGGCTACGTAAAAGAAATTTCTACAGTTTGCATAGATAACGATTACGTAAAATCAGCGGTTTTTAACGCTCAGATTGATTTACTAAATCAAAGAGGGGAGTATCAGTCTGTTACAAGCGAACAGACTGAGGAAATTTTAAAAAGAGCTAAGAGGGATATCTACGGCACTTTATTCATTGTAAACTCTTTCGATACGTTAAAGAGATTTGATTTAACCGAAAGCTTTAATAAAAGCGTATTAATTGCAAGCAGAAAGGGTAATATTAATTTGATTACCTTAGGTACTGACGGAGTTATTCCTCAGGGATATAAAACGGTAGTTTATTTGGATAAGCCGTTATCGGTCGTCGAAACCGATGCAAGGGTTTACGTAAACGATGAAATTGACGGCTTTGACAAAAACGGATTAAGCGCTGAAAGGGCAGATTTGGGTAAAATTTATTTGGCAGTTAAAAACTCTGCGCAAGGGTTTTTAAGCATTGTAGATATAGCGAAAGCAACCGGTGAAAACGTAAGGCAGGTCGTTTTTGCTCTTAGAGTATTTATAGAATTAGGTCTTATAATTCCCGTGAGCGGAAGGTATAAGGCAGTTGTCGGGATAAAGAGAGATTTGGCTGATTCGTCGGTCTATAGGTTGATTAAAGGCATTTTAGGATAAAAATATGTACGAAGAAATTTTAAAGAACATACGGGACAATTATCCGGACGAGGAGCGTGAGATTTTAGAGCGCGCCTTCTATTACGCAAAAGAGGCTCATAACGGACAAAAGCGCGCATCGGGCGAGGAGTATTTTACACATCCCGTTGCAGTTGCTAAAATTCTTATGGGGCTTGGTATGGACTGCGATACCGTCGCAGCCTCGTTTTTGCATGACGTTATTGAAGATACCTCTGTCTCCGAGGGCGATATAAAAGAAATTTTCGGGGATGAGGTTTTACAGCTTGTGCAAGGCGTTACAAAGCTTGACAAAATTGAATTCCGTTCCAAAGAGGAAGAGCAAGCCGAAAACTTTAAAAAGATTTTCGTGTCGATGGCAAAGGATATAAGAGTTATCATTATAAAGCTTGCCGACAGACTTCATAATATGCGCTCGCTCAATTTCCTTTCTCACGAAAGACAGCTGAGAATGGCTCACGAAACCTTGGATATCTACGCCCCATTGGCAGGCAGGCTCGGTATTTCTCAGATAAAATGCGAGCTTGAGGATTTGTGCCTTAAATACATTGACCCCGAGGGCTACGAGTTTTTATCAGTAAATATCAACGACGAGATTCACGAAAGACAGGAATTCGTCAATTTCGTTGTAAACGAGCTTAAGCAGATATTGCAGGAATCGTCAGTAGAGGGCGAGGTTTTCGGCAGACCGAAGCACTTTTACAGTATCTATAAAAAGATGAAAAAGCAGGGTAAGTCGCTCGACCAGATTTACGATTTGACTGCGGTCAGAGTTATTGTAAAAACTGTTGACGAGTGCTACGAGCTTTTGGGTAAAATTCATAAAAAATGGAAGCCGATTCCGGGCAGAATCAAAGACTACATTGCAATGCCTAAGGAAAACCTTTATCAAAGCTTGCATACAACGGTAGTTACGAGCGTCGGTAAAATATTTGAAATTCAAATCAGAACTTGGGAAATGAACCATACTGCTGAATTCGGTATAGCGGCGCATTGGAAATATAAAGAAAATAAGGATAATTCGGATAACTTTGACCAAAAGCTTTCTTGGATAAGAGAGGTTATGGAGTGGCAAGGCGGACTTAGCAACTCGACCGAGTTTTTAGAGAGCTTAAAGGGAGACGTGTACAGCACCGAGGTTTTGGTATTTACGCCGAAGGGCGAGGTTTTGAGCTTGGTCAAGGATGCGACTCCTATCGACTTTGCGTACAGAATTCATACCGAGGTAGGCCATAAGTGCGTCGGCGCTAAGGTCAACGGCAAAATGGTGCCTATAAATACAACCTTAAACGTTGGCGATATCGTTGAAATAGTTACGTCAAAGCTTTCAAAGGGTCCTTCTTGGGACTGGCTCAGAATTGCAAAATCACCGGGCGCAAGGGCAAAAATAAAGGCTTTCTTTAAAAAGGCGGATTCTGCCGAAAATGAAAAGAAGGGTAAAACGATGCTCGAGCTTGAGGCTAAAAACAAGGGCTACGTCTTTGGCGAGCTGTTAAATCCCGTCAGCTTTGAGGTTATAAGTCAAAAGCTTTCCTTCTCAACCGAGGAAGAAATGTTTACGGCTGTCGGCTGCGGCGCGGTTTCGGTTAATCAGGTTTTATTAAAGCTTATCGATTATCATAAAAAGGAAAACCCCGCTCCTCAAAAAATCGTAGAAACAAAATATAAAAAGGCAACTAATCACGTTGGCGGAGTTAAAATTAAAGGGTGTGACAATTTCCTCGTCAGATTTGCAGGCTGTTGCGCTCCCGTGCCGGGCGACGATATTATAGGTTATATCTCTCGCGGTAGGGGTGTTACCGTGCATAGGCGCGACTGTCCGAATATGAGAGGGGAAGACCCTGCGAGATTTTTGGATGCTGAGTGGACTGACGTCGTAGGCAGCTACAATATTTCGGTAAGAGTAATCGGCGGTGAGAGTACGCCTATTTTGGTTTACGTTTCAAACGCGTGTACTGCGTTGGGTTTATTCATAGCCTCTGTAAACGGTAGAATAGACCCAAAAAACAGACAGTCAATCGTTGATTTTACTATACGTATCAATAAAAAAGAGGACGTTGAAGCTCTATTTTCGAGGGTTAGTCAGAATAAGGATATTATTGATATTTTCAGACCGCAATCATGATAAAGTTTTTAACAAATCAGGTTCCTCCGCTTGGAGCAAACTGCTATACCGTATACGATACTGAAACTAAAAAATGCTTGATAATCGACCTCGGTGGGGACTTTTCTAAAATTTTAAGCCAAGCCGAGGGTAGGGGTCTTGCGGTAGAAGGCGTCGTTTTAACGCACGGGCATTTTGACCACGCGGCAGGCGCGGAAAAATGCAGAGAAAGAGGGATACCCGTTTATATTTCGAGTGAAGACTCAAAAATGCTCTCGTCACCGACCAATATGTCCGAATATTTCGGCTTTGGCAGACTTGATTTTAACGCCGATTGCATTTTAAGCGAGGGCGAGAATCAAATAGGCGGTATTAAGTTTAGGGTGATAAAAACTCCGGGGCATACTGCAGGCTCTGTCTGTCTTTTATTTGACAGGCTGCTTTTTAGCGGAGATACGCTTTTTGCTCTTTCCTACGGAAGATGCGATTTGCCGACCGGCAATTTTGACGAGCTGAAAAAATCTGTTTTACGCAAGCTTTTCACCTTAGACGGAGAAATTGAGGTTTATCCGGGTCACGGTGGAAGAACGACTATAAATCACGAAAGGAAGTATAATCCTATAAATGAAGATAGCTACTAATTTACAATGGATGGAGGCTGACTTTATTGAGGCCTCCAAATTTTTCTCAAATACCGATAATTTAGAGGTCGGTCATTTTCATAGAGAAGAGGGCTGCGTCGTTTACGATACCGTAACGGTTGGCGAAAGGACCTACGAATATTCTAAGGATGTTGGCGAGACGTCGGAGTTAGAGAAGAAAAGGTACGTCAAAAGATATGCAAAGCTTGCGCTGTATAAGTCGCTCTCTGATTTTTTGGGTCAAAGGCTTGTTTGGGGAGCTTTGACGGGAATACGTCCCGTTAAATACGCTTACTCAATAGGCGAGGGCTGGCGCGAGAAAATGGCAGAGGAAATGCTCGTAGACGAGAGTAAGCTTGATATCGTCGGTAAAATTATTGAAGAGCAAAAGGGTATATACGAGTTAAAGGAGAACAATTGCGATTTCTTCGTCAGCATACCCTTTTGTCCGTCAAGATGCTTATATTGCTCATTTTTGTCAAATGAAATAGGTAAGGAAAAGCAGCTTGAGGGCTATATCGACGCTTTGGTAAAGGAAATAGAGTGCGCAAAGCCGTTAATCAAAAATTTAAGGTCTGTTTACGTGGGTGGGGGTACTCCCGTATCTCTCCCTCTTCCAATGCTTGAAAGAGTTTTAAAGGCGATAGGTAAGGTGGACTGCGAATATACCGTAGAGGCAGGCAGACCCGACGTGATTGAAAGGCAAACGCTTGAGCTTTTAAAAAAATACGGCGTTACGAGAATTTGCATAAATCCGCAGACCTTCAACGATAAGACCTTGCAAATTATAGGAAGAAAGCATACCGCAGATGATATTTATAAAAAATTCGAGCTTGCAAGGGAGTT